>NZ_JBAQPS010000288.1:0-2309 GCF_049305995.1 Sulfuricurvum sp. | reverse complement strand
TCGAAAATCTGTAATACCAATTTAGTCGAATTTATCGAGTTTGGAAATAAGATTGAATTAGCTGAGATTATCGTTGTGTGTGCGATCAGCCGTGTCGAAAGTCGAGGGGCGCATTACCGCATCGATGCCCCACAAAGGAATGATCGGATGTTTGGAGCTCACACAATCACATGGAAAGAGGATGGAGTGCTATGCGCGGATTTTATGCAATGAATGAAGATATAGATGATGAATATGATGACGACGATGAGTACGAAAAAGAGTGGTGTGATTGATGTGTGAATATATAAGCGCGGCGTACTGCCGAAGGAAACTCAGCGTTAGCGTAGTCAATCGGGATTTTATTCCGATGACGTATAAAATAAATGGCTGGTGTGATTGATGGAAATAACTATTTTACGCGGTGAAGAAGCTCACTCTTATAACGTCGAGTTAGAAAACGTTACTCTTTTGAGTGTTTTGAATAACATTAAAACCAAAATAGATCCGACACTCACCTATTCGCATGGATGTCGTAGCGGTGTGTGCGGTAGCTGTGCTGTCCGAGTGAACGGGCGTGAACAACTGATGTGTGAGTACAAACCGAGTGATGGGGATCTGGTTGAACCGATCCGCAATGCCCGTGTTATCCGTGATTTGGTGGTTGATACATCATCTATCGAACGATTTAACTGTGCAGGGATGGGATGGAGTGAATCATTCAAGGCAGAAAATGTCAGTGCCGAGGAGATGGAGCGGATCGAGACGCAAAGCGATTGTATTTTGTGCACCTCGTGTTTTAGTGCTTGTCCGGTATATGCTGTCAATCCAAACTTTATCGGTCCGTTCGCGCTGACACGGGTATGGCGATATGTGAACGACCCGCGCGAGCGTGATAGTGAAGCGAAAATGGGAGCGATTCAAATCAACGGGATTTGGGATTGTACCCTCTGCGGGGCGTGTGTCCCTGTTTGTCCTCAATCGATTGCTCCGATGCAGGATATCAAAATACTTCGGATGAAAAGCGGCATGTTAGGTTATCCTGATCCGACGATGAATTTCGGGGGAGGTTTTGATTTAGGGGGATGGGATTTTTAAAATCATTTCCTGTAAATTCTAGTTTGCGTGTGTTATACTAATTGTTATAAAACAGTTAGGACATTCACATGGCATCAGAACACTCTCTTGATATCTCCGCAAAAATCGATCTTCAAGCCTTTAAAGACGCTATCGCTCAATCTGAAAAAGAAGCATCAGGACGTTATGATTTTAAAGGGGTTACCTATGAAATCAACTACCGCGAAAAAGAAAAACAGCTCATTTTGTTAGCATCCAGTGATAACAAGCTTGATGCACTTAAAGATATTGTCATCGGTAAGCTGATCAAACGGGGGCTCTCGTCCAAAGCACTTGAAGAGCTCAAAACCGAAGATGCAAGCGGCGGAAGTCGAAAAGCAACCTATAAAATAGTAGACAGTATTGAGTCCAAAGAGGCAAAAAAAATTGTGGCTGAGATTAAAAATCTTAAAACCAAAGCATCAGCTGTGATAGAGGGGGATTCGATTCGGGTAAAATCCAAACAGATTGACGAACTTCAAAAAATTATGGCGCATATCAAGTCGATGGAGTGGGAAGCACCATTGGTGTTTGATAACTTTCGTTAAGGATGAAAGGCAATGAAAAAACAGTACAAAGCAATTGACAAACGGCTTATAACCGAAGGATCTACTGTTGATTTTAACCTTTTTTTGACCAATGAGACAAAAACGGCTATGACTCTTTTTATACAAAGCGATTCAGCCGTTGATAGTAATACAAAGGTAAAATTGCGGGAAATTGAAATGCTTTACATTAGTGAAGAGGAAGAAGAACGTTATAACAACTATATAAAACAACATCTTCAAAGCATAGTAAAAAATAATGCATTAACAATCGAAGAAAAAGCAATTTTAATTTATGCAAAAGCGACAGAATCAATTGATTTAATGTTTAAAAATCCTGAATCACTTGAAAATGTTAAAAGCGCACAAGGCATTGTTACAAGTTTTATCGAACTTATTTTAAATGATACAAGTGCAGTGGAATCGTTAATGAAAATTACGGCTCATGATTATTATACCCATACCCACTCGATTAATGTTAGTGTTTATACATTGAGTTTAGGTTCATTTCTATGTATAAAAGACAAGGACCTTGAAACATTGGGGATGGCGGCCATATTGCATGATTTGGGTAAAAGCAAAATTAATTATAGTATTATCAATAAAAATGGGAAACTCACCGAGTTTGAGTTTAATCAGATGAAAAATCACCCTTCTTTGGGATATGCC
>NZ_JBAQPS010000287.1:0-11284 GCF_049305995.1 Sulfuricurvum sp. | reverse complement strand
ACCTTGAGATTGAAGCTCTTCAATACACGCTTTAAGCTGTGGAATTGAAGCAGAAATATTTGGAAGTTTAATAATGTTACCATCGGGTTGTGTAGCGATAACGCCTAACCGTGCGAGATTATCAGGGATGCGTTGCGCATCACTCATACGTTCCGGGAATGTTGCGATAACGCGACCTGCAAGTGAAATATCACTTGTAACAACTTCTACGCCTGCGGCTTGTGTGAATGCATTTACGATTGGAAGTAGCGAATATGTCGCTAGTGCCGGTGCTTCGTCAATTACTGACCAAATGATTTTTGCCATCAGGTTCTCCTGTCATTTTTTTTATAAAAGTATCATAACACTTACCAGAAGAATTTTTCTATTTGCTGGTGCAATAAAAGTAAAAACTTCTTTATGTGTTTCATTTTGTAGCATTTATGATGTTTTTATGGTGTGTAGAAAAGTAACTACTATAAATATGGTCACCATTTTTACCACGAACAAAATAGAGGTAATCGGTACTCTTAGGATTGATCGCGGCATGGATGGCATTTTTACTGACATTACATACAGGATACAGTGGTAGACCTTTGTTTTTATACGTATTATAGGGAGTTCTATCGGTTCGTATTCGACGTGCCGTCACTTTTTGATGGGAGTATTCACCGTAATTTAGGGTTCCGTCCATCTGTAGACGCATCCCTTTTTTTAGTCGATTATCAATGACAGAGCTCACAACCGGCATATCCGATACGGAAGCGGCCTCTTTTTGGATAACAGATGCTTTTGTTACTATTTGTAACCATTTTTCTTTATCATACGACTTCTTATACTCATTTGCCCAGCCTTGCATTGTCTCATCTGATTCATTTAATAGATGGATAATAAGTTCCTCTTCGCTGATCTCATTAGGGATACTGTAGGTATCTGGTACAAAACTCCCCTCACGATAGGGAGCATGTTTATCGTATGCCCTCTGTAATAGATTCATATCTAAAGAGAGTTCATCACTCAACTGACGCAAAAATATAGTTGTAGTCTCTCCAGGGATCAATGTAATAGCACGAGTAGCTGCTTTAGCCGTTGTTAATTTATACAAAAACTCGATACGGCTCGTTTTTTCGACTTTTAGATCAATCCACCCTTGTTGAGGCTGACCAATCAAACGGAGGATAAATGCATCGATTTTATAGAGGTTTACCCCTTCATCTTGGAGGTGTGATATACTTTTAAAGACGGAACCTTGCGGTATATAGACGATTTTTGGTGATGTGACGGTAGAGAATAGGTAGGTCATGAAAGAGACAATTATCACCAATATTATCCCTAAAACCCATAGATACATTCTTTTCGGTTTATTTTTTACTTTTTTTCTTGGCTTTTTCACGTTTATCGCTTTGTTGGAAGGTATTCATTTCGATCATTTGAGCTTTAATGGATTCAAAATTGAGAAATTATATCTCAAATGGGAAAATGCTCTACTGATTCGTGCCGAAAAAGTTGATCTAAGCGCATTACAAAGTGACAATCTCCCTTTAAACCTCAAGCCTTTAGGGAAACTTCCCCCTTTGATTCGCCATACCCAACGTTGGGTCAAGCAGATCGATATTAATACTATTCAATATAATTCGATAAAACTCTCATTACAGTATCATAAAAACTCTCCCGGCATAATCACGTTGTTTGATGGAAACAGCTCATACAATGGTATTTTTACACTTAATGAAAATTTTTTTAACCTCTCATTGCTTCATGGTGCTATCAATAGTGCAAAAATTAGCGGTAATCTAAGTGTAGAACTTCCGCAACAACGGTTAAATATGAATATTAGACTCAATCTTCCTCAAACACCTACACTTTTCATTAACGCATCCGGTAATACTGATTCTTTGATGTTTACTCTTCATATCAATGAACCCCTACGCAGTGTACAATCGATTATTGAATTTTTAAATATTGACCCTGAAATTCGACCTTGGATTACCCAATATGCAAAAGCTTCATTAATCAAACTTCAACGCTTTGAAGGGAAATTTCATTATAACAATCCTGAAGAACTTTTGAACGCTTTACATGCTGAAGCAACTATAAAAAATGGAGAATATACTTTTGCAATGGGATTTGAACCCATTTATGCTCCTCAAATTAACTTAATCTTTAGACAAGGTAAACTCGAAATTATTCCTTATAATGGAAGATTCTACAATCTCCCTACTGAAGCTAGTCGCCTTCGCATAGATTTTACAACTCCTCATAGTGAATTGGATATCCATTTAGAAACGAAGCATGCTGTATTAAATGAACCTATTTTAAAACTTTTACGTTTTTATGATATTGATATACCCATTCAACAAACATCCGGTATATGTGACGTAGATCTTGATTTGAATATCAACCTTCATGACTTAAAAACAACAGCAAAAGGGATATTTCGTCCTTCTTCCACTGAGCTTTTAATTCATTCGATACCGCTATATTCAGATGGTGGGATTGTGAAACTGAATAACGCAGAAGTACGTTTCGAAAACTTTACTGCTCATTATGGTGATGATGTTGCCCATGCCAAAGTGAATGGTGAATATGATACAAAAACGAGATATGGCTCTGTTCGCATTGAAGCATATGATGTTGCTCCTCTTTCTAATAAAACTTTTTTACATCTTTCGAATCCCAAATCCCCTTTACATTTGACGTATTTTATCTCTCCGAAAGGTGATTTTATTCAGGTTATGCCATCAACATGGGATTTAATGGGAGAAAGACTTGTTATTGAAAAATTTCAAGCTCCTTTTAATTATAGTAAAATAACGAGCTCAATACAGTCGGTTCCTTTTTCTCTTTCAAATACCGTTTATGGAAAAGTAAGTGCACTTTTTGACGGTACTAAAAAACAAACAGATATACAAATTACTCTTAATAGTTTTAAACTAGGAGAAATACAACTCAGTCATACTCCATTGACGCTTGATATTCATAAAGATAATAATCTTACAACCCTGCACAGTACGCAAAGTTCAGCATGGAGTATTCATCAGCTTCCTCTCTTGTTATCACCTTTTAGTGCATCGATAAAAAAAGATCAAATTACGTTTGAACCGATAGAAGCTATTTTAGGAGATTTACTCAAAGGACACTTTAGTGGACAATATTCATTAGCTACCTTAAAAGGGAATATACGAATTAATTCTATGATGCCAATCAGTCCAAAACTTTCTCCTATGATTGATACTCAAGAGTCATTGCAACTTTTATTGGATACCTCTGGTCAAGAAATTATTTTAGATGCTGATTCTCTCAAAACAAAATTTTCCACTATTCCCAATGGATGGAAAATTACACTTGATGATATTTCTTTACTCTCCAAACATTCACCTATTTTACGTCGATATCATATTAATAAGGGAAATTTAAATCTTTATTACACGCCAAAAAGTTCTCGCTATACTTTTGATGGTCTTATCCATTATCCGTATCCCTTAATGATCATTAATGCAAAACCGATTTCAAAGTATCACTTTAGCGGAACCTATCAGGAGAATCAAAGCTCGATTCGTGTTAATGATCGTATTATCATCAATCGATATGCGGATAAGATTGATATAAAAACAAAAAATATGGGAATTAACCTCCCTCAATTATTAGAACTTTTATCAATACAACGTCAAAAAAATACTACAACGATAAAAAATGAAGAGATAGAACTACCTCTTTATCTTCATGCTGATAATACTTATCTTTATCTTACTAAAGAACGAAGAATCCTTTCAGATCGTATGGAAGCTTTGCTCAATAATGAAAATTTAGAGGTATCGTTACATCATATGAATGGAATTGCTAAACTTAAAATATATCATGAGCTATTTCACATTGATGGCAAAGGATTTAATGATAAGTTTATGGAACATCTTTTTGCACTGAGTGATTTTAGTGAAGGAGAATTTTCTTTTCAAGCCAAAGGAGAAGCAGAAGCATTTGAGGGAGTCATGCGCGTTGAGCATACTATTTTAAAAGATTATAAAGTGCTCAATAATATTTTGGCCTTTATCAATACAGTTCCCTCATTAGCTACATTTTCATTGCCAAATTACAATACAAAAGGATTACCTGTTCGTGAAGGGTATGCCCATTTTTCTTACTCCGGAGGGGTAATAAAAGTTGATAATTTCACTTTAAATTCTCCAGAAATGAAAATATTAGGAGAAGGATATGCTGATATGAAATCCAACACTTTAAATGGAACATTAACACTCAAAACGGATCTCGGTTCCAGTTTAGGAAAATTGCCTATGCTAGGCTATATTCTATTTGGTGATGATGGATCAATATCGACGAATCTGACACTAAGTGGAAAATTTGATAATCCAATAGTAGAAACAGCCATTGCGCAAGAGATTGTCACTGCACCGTTTAACATTTTAAAAAGAACAGTAGCATATCCATTTTTATGGATAGGAGAAGATAAAAAGAAAAAATAATAATAGTATATTTGTTGTGATTATTTTAAGACTTTTAATAGATAATATGTTTTCTATGCAAAAGCATATAAATTTTTAAAATAAGAGTTGTCATTTGAAGCATTTCAAAATAGTATCTGTTTTATTGATAATTACCTTTGGTTTTAGTGGATGTGATACTTCCAAAAATTCCACGGAAACATACCAACCAAAAGGTGTTCAAAAAGAGTATAAAAATTATGTATTTGGAATTAACGCTTTTTTAGACGCTAAGGAAATGTTTATAGCATATCGCCCGATTTTAAATTATTTAGAAGAGAATATCGATGGTGTGAAGTTTGATCTTGTCACATCCAAAGATTTTCTAGAACATGAAAAAAGAGTTCGAAACGGTGAATTTCATTTTGTCCTTTCTAACCCATATCAAAGTATTATAGGGTTTGATCATCATTATTTTCCGATTGCTAAGATGAAAAATGACACAATTTTTAAGGGGATACTGATTGCACGTAAAGATGCACATATCAGTAGCTTCCAGCAGCTGAAGGAGCAAAAAATAGCTTTTTCCGCTCCGAGTGCATTGGCTGGAGCCATCATGCCAAAATACTACCTTTGGGAACACGGTATCAGTGTCCACAATGACATGATCCCGTATTATGTGGGATCGCATTTTTCTGCTATATTTAATACCTACACAAAAGATACTTATATTACCGCTACATGGCCTCCAGCTTGGAATAAATGGAAAAAGGAAAATCCTTTAAAAGCAGAAGAGTTAGAGATTGTATGGGAAACACCGCCGTTATTAAACAATGCTCTATCTGTTCGATCCGATGTTGACCCGATGATTGCTCAAAAGGTTGCCGCACTTTTGATTAATTTAAATGCTACCCAAGAAGGATGTGCATTACTGGAACACGCAAATATGGATGGGTTTGAAAAGGCAGATATGAAAACATTTGAGCCGGTCAAGTCGTTTATCCGAAAATATGAATCTGCCTTAGGGATAATACAATGAGTTTTTTTAGGACGATACGCGGTCGATTGTTGGTCAATATTTTTTTAATTCATGCCATATTGATCGGATTTGTAATTTATGATCTTATTGAGAGCCAGTACCGTGAAATGGAAAAACAGCTCTCAAGTAATGGAAAATCGCTCGCGGTATTATTGGGATCAAACGCTGCATTGCCACTCCAAAATAACGATATCTCGATGCTTAAAAATTTAATCGACGATATCCATCAGATTCCGGATGTTTCCATGGTATTTATCACGGATACATCCGGTCGAGTACGTGCATCGTATCCGGAAAAGTATTTAAATGAGACATTGGTCGATGATGAAAGCAAAAAAATCTGTTTAGAGTTAAAAAAAACTCAGAATGATATCTATCAAATCAAACATAACGATGTAATAGATACAGTAAAAGTGATCCGCTTAGATGGGCAAATCATAGGTTATTGCCGTGTTATACTTAGTGATGCTACATTGTCAGAAACACTGTCAAATCTTATTAAAAAAGGTGCAGTATATGCAATAGCGGCTATTGTATTAGGGATGTTATTGGCATGGTTAGTGATACGAACTATGACGTTGCGTTTCAGTGTATTATCTGATGCGGCTAAACAAATGGCAAATAAAAATTTTGATGTTCAACTGCCGTCAAAACAATATGACGATGAGATTGGAATAATGGAAGAGGGATTTGCCTCTATGAACCGATCGTTGCAGGAGTATATATCTGATTTGTCTAAAATTGGATTGGTTCGTTTAGAGACAAGCCAGAAATATCAACAAGCACTTTTAGAATGGTCAAAACTTGATTTCGAAAATGTGCAATCTTCTATCCAAAAAGCGACTGAAATTTCTGCACAAACATTGAGCGTTACTCGAGTAAGTTTTTGGCGGATGATACCAGATGGATCAATGATTGTGTGTGATGATCTTTATGATACCCAAACCGGTGAACATACGAATGGAGTAATTTTACATGGAGATAATTTTCCATCCTATTTTGCCGCATTACAAAGAGGGGTGTTAATTATCGCTAATGATGCTCAAAATGATCCGATGACCTTAGAATTTAATGAATTATATCTTAAACCAATGAATATAGTATCAATGCTCGATATACCTATCGTCCGTCAAGGAAAAGTAATAGGGGTTGTTTGTTATGAGCAAGTCGATGTATTGCATCAGTGGCAACCTGATGAACAGGATTTTGCAATGGCGATGGCTAGTACTATGTCACTGGCATTGGAGATGGAGCGTCGTCAATCGTTGGAAGAGCATTTGGATTATCGCGCCAATCATGATATTTTGACAGAGTTGCCGAATCGGAGACTTTTTTTAGATCGTTTGGAGCAAGCGATCAAACATTCAGAACGCTATCAACGGCATGTGGCGATCTTATTTATCGATTTAGACCGTTTTAAAGAGATTAACGATTCATTGGGGCATCTCGTCGGCGATCAAGTGTTGATTCATGTTGCTAATTTGATGCAGAGCCAATTACGAAACGTGGATACGATTTCACGGTTGGGTGGTGATGAATTTTGTCTCATGGTTGATTATCTCGACGATGCACAGTTTGTTAGCAATATTGCCGAAAAATTGGTTCAAATGATGCAGATACCGATTTGTATTGATCAACACGAGTTGTACGTGACCTGTAGTATCGGTATTAGTATCTACCCATCGGATGGTACTACTCCTGATATGCTGCTGAGAAATGCCGATGCTGCCATGTATAAAGCCAAAAATGAGGGTAGAAATAGCTACCATTTTTACACTCAGGATATGACAATACGGGCGTATGAGCGTGTTGCAATGGAATCGAGCTTACGAAAAGGGCTAGAGAGAAATGAGTTTTGTGTTTTTTATCAGCCGCAATTAGACGGCTACTCTGAAAGATTACTGGGGATGGAAGCATTGATTCGCTGGAATCATCCAGAACGGGGGTTGGTTTTACCGGATCAATTTATCTCTCTTGCGGTTGAAACGGGTTTGATTGTTGCTATGGATCATTTTGTGATGCGCACTGCTATGTTCCAATTTGCTCAATGGTATCGTGAAGGTTTGCAACCAGGAGTACTTTCACTTAACCTGACGATTAAGCAGCTTAAACAAAAAGATTTTATGACTATACTCGAATCACTTCTCCGAGAGACACAATGTTTGAGCGAATGGATTGAATTTGAAGTAAGTGAAAAGGACATGATGAATCATCAAGAAGAGGTGCTTTATATTTTATCTCAAATCACTCACATGGGCATTAGGCTTTCTATCGATGATTTTGGAACTGGATACTCATCATTGGCATATTTAAAACGCTTACCGGTTCATCGGCTGAAGATTGATCAATTGTTTGTACGGGAGGTTCATCAAAATGATGATGATCGTGCAATTACCAAAGCAATCATAGCACTCTCTAAGAGTTTGAATCTTTCAATCATTGCTAAAGGGGTTGAAACATTTGAGCAAAAAGAATTTTTGATCAAAAATGGCTGTTCTCAAATTCAAGGGTATTTTTATGCAAAACCTATGAGTGCACATGATATAGAAGTGAGTAAATTTACATCTAACAAATAAGCTTTTAAAGGATTCGGATGTTAGAAACGATGGAGAAGACACCCCTGTCACCCAAAGATATATTAAAAGAACATCTGCGATCGTATAACCCAGATTACCGTTATTATAAATCCATTTTTCATCTCACGAGTGGGATGATTGCCATTACAGATGGATATCATATTATCGATGCCAATAAAGCATTTGCGGACTATTTTTTGACTTTGAAAATCGATGTTTTTGATCCACAATTTGATTTTTCATCTCAATTACTACGGATTGATAAATATGGATATGTGTATGAAGGATACTTGGAGCGTCCATGGTTTGAACATGTATTATCGGGTGAAAAAGGACATTATAAAGGAGGAATCAGCGGAAAATACGATATTCAGACATTTTCGATTGGATTGACGCGATTGGATGAAGAAGCTTGTGCGTATGTCCTGATTCTCTCCGATGTGACCGATATGATGAGTTACAAATGTATGCTCGAAGAGGGGATACGTTCACGCACGCAGGAAAAAGAGGAGAGTGAACACCGATTTAGACAATATGATACTGCAATCGATGCATCCAACCTTCTCGCTCGATGTGATTTGGATGGGAATATTCTCTATGTTAATGATGCGTTGAGTACGCTATTAGGTTATAGTAGTGATGAACTTGTCAGTTCTAATGTTTCAATATTATTTGAAAGTGACAGTGAAATTATATGCCGCCAAAATACTCGTACTCTCCTAGAAAGCGGTAAAATTTGGAAAGGGGTAATGAAAAATATCGGTAAATACGGTACACATCATTATTTTGCGACTACTATTGTACCGATTACGGATATGAAAGGTTCTTCTGTCGAAATTTTATCGATTCGCCATGATATTACCGAAACAGTGCAAGCTAAAGAAGAAGCACTCCATCTACTTGAAGCAAAAACGAAATTTTTTGATCAAGTATCGCATGAATTACGCACACCACTTAATGCGATTGTCAATTTCACTGATCAAGCACTGGAAACATATGATGAAATCGTGGATGACGATGTAAGTCGTCAGTTGGTTAAACGTTATATCGAACGCACTTATGCGAATGCAGAACATCTGCTGGCTTTAATCAACTCATTGCTTGATATCGCCAAAATAAAATCGGGTAAAACACGATTTGACTTACATCCATATAATGCAGTTACCTTAGCGCGTGAAGCATATGAGAACTGCACCAGTTTGCATAAAAATCCCAATCTGCTTTATACCTTTGAATCTTCTGGATCCAAGATCGATATTATATGTGATAGTGTCAAATTTAAACAAATGCTGATAAATCTGATCTCAAATGCTCTCAAGTTTACCATGGATGGATTTGTGATAGTTAGAGTTGTTTTGGATGGAAAAAAATGTCAGGTAGAAGTAGAGGATTCAGGGATGGGGATTCCATCAGATAAATTAGGATCTATTTTTGAGCCATTTGAACAAGTACGAGATCATGGATTTGGAACGGGGCTTGGACTCAACATCGTACGAGAATATGCACAAGCGATGGGGATGAAAATCGATGTGAGTTCCATAGAAGGAACGGGGAGTACATTTAGGATTTCCATTAACGCCATTCTTTGACCTCAAAGAAAATCTGAGGTAATCACTTCTTTTCGGTAATCCAATAGTAACTTCTTGATAGATTATAACATATGTGACTATTTTGTGATTTTTCTTATCTATGATACTTCTGTTTCGGTAGTAAATTACTAAATTTAATGAAACAGGTAACCTCCAATATGTCAGAGATAAAACTTTTAATCGTCGATGATGTCGAAGACAATCGATTGGTTTTGCATGCCATTTGTCGAAAAATGGAAGGCTTTATTATTCAAGAAGCGTGTGATGGTCTCGAAGCGGTAGCAATGTCTGAATCGTGGCGTCCTCATATCATACTGATGGATGTCATGATGCCAAATTTGGATGGATTTGAAGCATCAAAAATCATCAAAGAGCGTTATCCTGAGACAATTATCATGGTAGTGACGGCCGTAATCGATCCGCATATGGAAGCGAATATGTCTTCCATCGGTGTGGCAGCGTATGTTCATAAACCGATTGATAAAGAGTTGATACGGTTTAAACTTCAAAATTTTGGATCGTTTTTGAGAGGAAAAGAGGGAGAACATACCAAACTTTCATCAAAAGAGGCTTTAAATCCATTTTCGAAGGATGTACGCAGTTTTAGAACCATTTTTGATGTTACTGATGCTGAATCGATGATGGATTTTGGTATTTGGATATTGGAACGATGTGAGGAGCGTCTCCATTCACCGTGTGCTAAAGTTGATCCGATGATTGAGTTGTTTTATGAGTTGATGCGTTCATCATTACGAAGCAATAGTCGTATAGGAATTATTATCGAAGAGAGCTTCGAAGAGATGTTCCTTACGATGCAATTTGATGAACCGGTCATTTTTACAGGGAGAATGAATGATATTTTGGATGATTTGGAAGAGAATTGTATTGTAGGTGAGAATATCATTTGTATCCGCTTGGGGATGAAAGAGCGTTTTCAAAAGGTTGAATCACCTGCTTGTATTTCTGTACCAGAACACCTCACGTCTATGGTTGCAGAACAGGTTGTATTTAATGCTAAACCGATAAAAACCCGACAAATAGATCAAGAAGAGAAAGAACTCCTACGACAGAGTTTTGTGAATAAAACAACCGCCATCGATTATGTTCGAGATATCGGTGGGGATGTCTTGGACGAGATTCAGGATTTAGAGAGTCTAGACGGTGAATGGATAGCGCATCTAGGTGTTTTGGAGAGTACTCCGAGTGTTGAAACTATCCGTATTTTTGTGGACAACGTCCTTGGGGTATATATTCGTGCTATCAATAGTCTCTTAGAATTTACGGCATTGGCATATGCGCTCTCTTCTTTAGGCAGTTTTATGAAAGAGCATTCCGAAACCATTGTGAATGATGGAGAAAAACTAAAAACATTAGTAATGTTAATAGAACATCTAGGTAATGACCTCTCCTCATGGAGAGAACACCTTTTTGGACTTCAAGACGCTGCGGATATCCATTATTTAGACAGTTCATTTTTCAGTTCATGTATGCAGATCGAACAAATTGTTGGAAATACTCAGATTACTACTGACGATGACAACGATCTGGAATTATTTTAACCATATAAGGAGATAACAAAATGGCAAAAAGAGTACTTATCGTCGATGATTCAAGAGCGGTTGTAGCAACAGCTGAACTGGCACTTGACCCTCTTATCAGCAC
>NZ_JBAQPS010000286.1:0-1795 GCF_049305995.1 Sulfuricurvum sp. | reverse complement strand
GTAAAAGACTTTTCTGTCGAAGTTATCTCTGTCGTTTTCTTCGAATTTTATAGTTGCTTTGAAGTTATCTTCAAAAATTTCACTTTGTTGGAATATTAATTTTATAAGTTTGTTACTATTCCTTTTTTCTTTCTTGCTTCTTTTTTGTGTTGTATTCGTCATTTATAGTAATTCGAATTTTAAACTATATTGCATTTTATTTATGAGAGAGTGTGTAATTGCCTCATCTATTTTCTGTTTCGATATTCCGTCAAAATTGTCTTTCAATATTTTGTCATCATATTTTTGTGTGATAAGGTTGTACCATAGACTTCTATTGTCTGGAAGTGCTATAAATTTCTTTGCTGCATAAGTCACTATTTCTGTTTCTATGTTGGTACATCCAAATTCTTGTTTTTGTTCTTGTTTATCAAAATTATGTCTTATAAATTTTACCATTAAATAATTTGCCTTCAATTCTAGGCTTGTTTTGAAAACTTTTCTTAATAACGTTTTTACGTTTTTATTGGCTTCTCGCCTATATTGATGTTCCATTAAATCTTTTTCTGAATACACGTTAATGTTATGTCTAATAATATGCTTTCAAAAAGTATGTCTCTAATAAATTCCGTTTTGGTGGCGTAGAATTCAATTATTTGTTTGTGGTGTGGCAAGAATCTTCTAGTATGTAAAGTTAAAATGTTGCTCCATTTGAGTTTATTTTCATCTTTTTCTAGGAAAAAATTTCCGATTGCTTCCGTTAAAAGTTTTGGCGTTTGAGAATCATATAGTCTGCAAATTGTTCTGTCTTCTATAAAATTGTGAAATTCCTTTGCTATCTGATAGTCTCTTTGGAAGTTTTCGCTTAATTCAAATACTTTTTTAAGTATATATCTGTGATTTTTCCTGAATTTTCTTTTTTCTGCTTGCATTTATGACAAGTTGTTGAAAAGTGTTGGAATTTTGTATTAATTTTCCTGTGAAGGGTGTGTTAATTCTCCTGTGAAGGTTATATTGAAGAATAGTGCTTGTTCTAGAAATTTAGTTATCATAAATATAACAATTTTGTTAACTGTGAAACTTTCTTGTTTTCTTAGTATTATTATATCTATCAAAATTCTGTCTTCTTCTGCGAAATGGAATTTTCGTTGTATTAGAAAGTCTATAACGATTTGTGCGTTATGTTGTGATTCTTGTAGGAATAATATTGCTAAGTTTTTGATTTTAAAATCATGGGATTCTTTGAAATCTTCTAAAGTTTTGAAGTATGGCCTTATTGCTTTCAATCTTCTAAAATCTTCTTGGGCGTATTTGAAGTTATTTTCTAAAATTTTGCTGGTGTTGAACAAAACTTTAAGTAGTCTCTTTTTAATAATTTTTATTTTCTTGCTTTTGTCTGGCGATGACATTTATTCTTGTGGTATTCTTCTTGACAAAATTTCTAGGAGGAAAATTTTAATTTTTCTATGTAGTAGATTTAGACTTTTTTCTCTAATGATTGACAAAAATACTTCTTTTTGTGATATTGAAAGTTCGAGAATGTGAGAGTTAAATACTTTTCGTAGTATATTTTGTATTGAATATAGATGTCTGTTGATGTTTAAGTGTGATTTTATAACAAGTAGTACTTTTCTTTTCATTAAATCTGGTGTCGAAAGAAATACCTTGATTGTTTTTAGGTCTGTCTTAAATTGTTTGTGTTTATGGAAGATTTTTCTTAGAATTATGTTGCTGATGTCTCTGTTTATTGTATGGACTGACATTTGGTTAATTTTTAGACTGTTTTTGGCTTGTATGCTTTTTTGAAGAATTGCTT
>NZ_JBAQPS010000285.1:0-1683 GCF_049305995.1 Sulfuricurvum sp. | reverse complement strand
CCTGATAACGCGACTGTTTTACCTCTCACAACAAACGAAATGTTTCATAAGTGGATAATGGAAAAATGAGCACTAATCAGCAAAAAAGAAAGCTTTTTATAGGCTCTTCACGAGAAGCTGAGGATGTCATAGATATTTTGGAGAATAAGATTAATAAAAAGAATCTTGGGATCGATGTTGTCAAATGGACATCAGGTACTATTTGGGAAAATAATCAATCAAATTTAGCTAATCTTATCACAGCTACAAAAGAGTACCATTATGCAGTATTCATTTTTTACCCTGATGATGTGACAAAATCGAGAGAGGAAGAATATTGGACAACACGGGATAATGTTTTATTTGAAGCAGGACTTTTTTTAGGTGTTTTGGGTACTAGTAAAGTTTTTCTATTTAAACCAGAATTACCAAACAGCGATAAAAAATTTAAGATTATGAGTGATCATGATGGTATAGCCATGAAAACTTACAACCTTAAATATAAAGATACTTGGGAATATGAGCATAATGCAAAATCATTTAATTCTATGATTCAAGCTATAAGAGAAAATGAACAAAAATTAAATGCAAGCAGTGATCAAAATATATCTCAAATAATAAAAAAAATGCGTACAAATATTGATAATAATAAAAATAACGAATACAATGTAAGGATTTTTGCCAATCATTTGGAAGATCTCCTCCATTTAAAGGCTAAAAAAATAAATAAAATACAAAATGATATTTTAAAGGATTTAATTTTACATCTTAATAAGATTGATGACATTTTAGATATCGCTCAATTATCAGATGCTCAAAAGAAAACAGAAAAAAATAATATTACTGAAGTTTGGGTATTTGCTGCTAATCCGATTGAATTTTCAGCAAAAATGCAAAATCCTTATTTTAATGAGCTGCAGTCCGCAATAAAACATAATTTGAGTCAAGGTGTAAAATATACATATTTTGTTGATAATAAATTCAAGCATGAAACTAAATTACAAAATTTGTTAGGAACATCTGGAAAAAAAGATCTTATAGAGATTATTAAATGTGATGGTAAACATTTTTTGACTTTTTTTACACTCCATTTTTATGATAGTAAAAAGGAACCAAATGAAATGTTTGTTAGTTTAATCGACGGTGATCGTGAGGATCTAATGGTTAAAGTATCAGACAATCAAAGAGAAAAAGTTTTTGAAAAATTAAAACTAATAAAAGGGAATCATGAAATACCTACGCATGGTTTTAGGGTAATTGATAGAACTTAAACGTAGTGTAAAGATTTAAAGTGATTAGATGGGGGGCAAGGGGTGAAACCCCTTGGCTATACTCAATTGAGCATAGGTGCAAAAATGCACAAAAGCAATAGTGTGAATATGAGCTTTTCCATAAAGACCCCCTTCTGTTAGAACTTTGGAGGGCAAAAAAAAAGGTCAAGGGATGATCAAGTCCCCCGACCTTAATTTTGCCGCTCCATTGTTCCAACAGAAAGCCATATTCACAAAGAAAATTATATCATAAAAAAAGTGGAGATGAAGTAGTCACATTTTTAGAAGATACGAATAGATATAGATATAGATATAGATATAGATAGAAGTGATACTGTTGGCTACGAGCGAGAAAAAAACTTAAAATACACTATTAATGAAAAAAGGGGGTTCTTATGGCATTTAAAGTTACCAAAAACGGTCACATCATTAG
>NZ_JBAQPS010000284.1:0-5166 GCF_049305995.1 Sulfuricurvum sp. | reverse complement strand
GCTAAGTTCTCCTCGGCAGAGAGCCCACGCGCAGTAAACCGCGCTGTTCGAGATAATTATGGCATTTGAATATGCCATTGCGCTCACCGGAGGAATAGCGACAGGAAAAAGTACTGTCGCCTCTTTACTGGGGCTTAACGGTCTTCGCATTATCGATGCTGATACGATAGCACACCGTATTTTAGATGAAAATAGCGCATGGGTATTTGAGCGATTTGGGGGAGAATTTGTCAAAAATGGCAAAGTTGACCGCCCGGCATTGGGTAAAATCATTTTTGCTGATTCGGAAGCGAAAAAAGAGTTGGAAAGTTTTCTCCACCCGAAAATCCGTACCGCCATCGAAGAGCAAAGTGAAAAACAAGATCGCCTCAAGTACCCCTATTTGATCGATATTCCTCTCTTTTTTGAGACATCATCCTATCCGATCAAAAATTCCGTGGTTGTTTATACTCCAAAATCATTGCAGATGGAGCGATTTATGAAACGCAACGGTTTCTCGGAGGAGGAGTCATTGCGCCGAATCGAGAGTCAGATGGACATCGAGGAGAAGAAAGCGCGCGCGACATGGGTGATTGACAACTCCTCCAATCTCAAACACCTACAGCGTGAGTGTGAGCAGTTTGTTGACACTATTAAATTACTCTATCCCGCTCCTAAGGTATAATTACCGCAATTATAAAGGAATACCCCATGTTACAAATCGCCAAATATTGCGCCAGCGGCAACGATTTTGTCATCTTTCATGCTTTTCATGGAGCCGATCGTTCCGGTCTTGCCCGAACTCTCTGTGATCGTCAAAACGGCATCGGAGCGGATGGGTTGATCGTCTTACTCCCTCATGAGAGCCATGATTTCGAGTGGGAGTTTTACAATGCCGATGGTTCGACTGCTTCGATGTGCGGAAACGGAAGCCGTGCGTGCGCCCATTATGCTCACCGTTTTGGACTCGCAGGTGAGAATATGGAGTTTTTAACGGGCGCTGGGGTGATAAAAGCGAGTGTCGAGGGGGATGTGGTTCAAAGCGATTTGACTCCTCCCCTCGTTATCAATGATGCGATTTTTGAACATGAAATGACATGGTGGCTTATCGATACGGGTGTTCCTCATCTCGTTACCTTTGATGCCGATATGGAAAATTTTAATATCGCGATGGCGAGAGAACTCCGTTACAAATACAATGCTAATGTCAATATTGCATACGTTGAAAGCAACGGTTCAATTCGTGTTCGTACCTATGAGCGTGGTGTAGAAGATGAGACACTAGCGTGCGGAACAGGGATGGCGGCGTGTTTTTATCGTGCTTCAATCGAGAGTTTGGTTGCGGATAATGCGCGTGTCTATCCGAAAAGCGGAGAGACACTCTATCTAGGACTTGATGAGGGGACGATTACGTTCAAAGGGGAAGTCAAAGGGGTTTTTGAGACCACTTGGCGATTATAATCCCGCTCTCTCCATAATCTGAGCTTGAGTATCGGCGATCAACGGTTCGATAATATCGTCCATCAATCCCCCTTGCATAATCTCTTCAAGTCGATAAAGAGTCAGCGTAATTCGGTGATCGGAGATGCGGTTTTGAGGGTAGTTGTAGGTGCGGATGCGCCCTGAACGATCTCCTGTTCCCACTTGATCTTTACGCTCGCTCATCTCTTTTTCTTTTGCCTCTTGCATTTGCATATCATAAATACGGGCTTTGAGAATTTGCATCGCTTTGTCTTTATTTTTGTGCTGTGATTTTTGATCTTGGTTGGTGACGACGATTCCGGTCGGGAGATGGGTGATCCGTACGGCGGAGTCGGTGGTATTAACACTTTGTCCCCCTGAACCGGATGAACGCATAACGTCGATTTTGAGATCATTTTCATTGATAATAACCTCGACATCATCGACTTCCGGCATTACGGCTACCGTAATAGCTGAGGTATGCACTCGTCCTTGAGACTCGGTTGCAGGGACACGCTGTACGCGGTGAGTTCCCGCTTCGTATTTGAGACGAGAATAAACCTGCTCCCCTTTGATAAGGGCGATGATTTCTTTGAACCCACCCGCATCGCTTGGGCTGCTGCTCATTAGTTCAATTTTCCACCCTTTTACATCCGCATATCGAACATAGGCGTTAAACAAATCTCCGACAAAAATCGCCGCTTCGTCTCCCCCTGTACCTGCACGTAGTTCGATATAAATATTTCGTTTGTCATTCGGATCGGCAGGGATGAGAAGTTTTTTAATTTCATCTTCGAGCGGTTCAATCATCGGTTCTAATGCGCGTAACTCTTCTTTAGCCAGCTCACCGAGTTCCGCATCAAATGCGAGTGATTTGTTCTCTTCGATATCATCGAGGAGTTTTTTGTACTCAGTTGCTTTGGTGACAATCGCTTGAATAGAGGATTGTTCTTTCGAGAGATCTGTCATTCGTTTGATGTCATTACCGATATCGGGAGAACTTAGAAGTTCAGTGAGTTCGTTGTAACGGTTGATAAAAGGGGTGAGTTTGTCGGATAACATGAGTCTGTCCTAAGAGAAGCGTTTAGAGAAATTTTACAAAGAAGGTTGTTTTGCCCTGAGGGCAAAAATTATGCTGCAATTGCGTTAACAGCGAGGTGAAGACGGCTAACTTTACGTGCAGCAGTCTCTTTTTTCAAGACACCTTTGCTTACATATTTATGAAGGTTGGCGTTAGCAATAACAAGAGCAGCTTTCGCTTCTTCTTTGTTTCCTGCATCTACTGCAGTACGAACTGCTTTAACAATGTTTTTAATACGTGTGCGATAGAATCGGTTGCGTTCTGTACGCTTTTCCGTCTGACGGATACGTTTCAATGCTGACTTATGGTTTGCCATGGCATTTATCCTTGTCGAATTTTTTTTAGGGTAGAATACTACCTTAAAGATAATTAAAATTAAGTTAAATTTTATAGACTGTATCTTAAAAGATCTAAACCGATTGTAAAAAAAGGAGATTTTCATGATGAAACTTTTTGGAACCGATGGTGTACGCGGCGAAGCCGGGTCCTTTTTAACCGCTGAATTGGCAATGCGAGTTGCTATGGCAGCTGGAATTTATTTTAGTGCTCATTCTCGAACCAAGAAGATTTTAGTAGGCAAAGATACTCGCCGTAGCGGTTACATGATTGAAAATGCGATCGTTACAGGTTTAACGGCAGTGGGATACGATGTCGTTCAAATCGGTCCGATGCCAACCCCCGCGATTGCTTTTTTAACGGAGAACATGCGATGTGATGCAGGAATTATGATCTCAGCAAGCCATAACCCCTATGAAGATAACGGGATTAAGTTTTTCGATGCACAAGGAAATAAACTTTCAGAAGATATTGAAGCACAAATTGAAGCAATTGCACATGACAAAAACCGTCTTGACGAAGGACAGGTTACAGGTAAAAAAATTGGTTCAGCTAAGCGGATTGATGACGTTATCGGTCGATATATTGTTCAGCTGAAAAATTCATTTTGTCGTGATTTAACACTTCAAGGATTGCGTATTGTTTTAGATACAGCTAATGGTGCAGGGTATAAAGTGGGACCGACGGTGCTCGAAGAGTTAGGAGCAGAAGTGATTGTACTGCATGATAAACCTAATGGATTTAATATTAATGAAGGGTGTGGAGCTCTTCATACTAAAGACCTTTGCGAATCGGTTCGACAGTATCGTGCTGATATCGGTTTGGCACTGGATGGTGATGCTGACCGTTTAATTGTTGTGGATGAAAACGGCGAAGAAGTCGATGGTGATCAGATTCTAGGTGCATTGGGACTCTTTTTTCATAGAAATGGTCAGTTAAAAGGAGATGGAATCGTCGCCACTGTTATGAGCAACCAAGCGTTAGAAGATACAATGAATGAAAATGGTTTGAAACTTTTTCGTTCCAATGTGGGTGATAAATACGTATTGGAAGTGATGCGTGAAAACGGCATCAATTTTGGGGGAGAACAAAGCGGACATATTGTTATTCTTGACTACGCAAAAACAGGTGATGGATTAGTGAGCGCATTGCAACTTTTAGCATTATTACTGACATCCGGTCAAAAAGCGAGTAAGGTACTACGTCCATTTAAACTTTATCCGCAAAAATTGGTTAATATTAAAGTAAAAGTTAAAAAACCACTTGATCAAATTGTAGGTTTAGCAGAAGAACTTTTAGAAGTAGAATCAAAGCATATGCGTCATCTTATCCGTTACTCTGGAACAGAAAATAAACTTCGAATTTTACTCGAAGGTAAAGATGCGAAAGCATTGGAAAGTATGATGGAACGATTGGTAGGCTTTTTTGAGAAGGCTTTGAATGGCTAGATCGATTATAATTTTATTATTGGTGATGAGCAGTGCGTTGTTCATCGATCAAGCGATAAAATCGATTATTTTAAGCGGTTTTCGTCTTTATACCCCCTATATTGATCTGATTTTGGTTCCTTTTAATAAAGGGGTCGCATTTTCGATGTTCACTTTTTTAGCAGAGTCGCTTAAATGGATTCAGCTCGCACTGTTGGCGAGTGTGATCGGTTATACTCTATGGCTTCGCCAAAAATGCTATCTGATTCCTGTCGGGATTATGGTGGGTTCGGGTCTTTCAAACGTTGTAGATCGTTTTGTCCACGGGGGGGTGGTTGATTATGTCTATTGGCATTACGGATTTAACTTTGCTGTCTTTAATGCTGCCGATATGATGATCGATTTTGCGGTAATATGGTTGCTGATTTTAAATTTCCGCCCACAATCATGCAAGAGTTAAGTCACTTTTAACTTCCGTACAGCTATAATTTCACCCTTGCATTAGCTAGGATGGTCTTATAGCTCAGTTGGTAGAGCACTACCTCGACAAGGTAGTGGTCGTGTGTTCGAGTCACACTGAGACCACCATACAAAAACATCGTAATACAGGGCTTGAAAGAGCTTTTAATCACCCTCAAAACAATCTCCATTTTTTCTAAAAAGTTGTCAAAAATAGCTATAAATTGACAAGATAATTACACAATAACTGCACAACTTTTTATGCAAGTAAATTCTCATATTAAATATTTTTTACATTCTTATTCAAATGAACTGGATTATTTGAAAAACATCGTTTATAATATTTCCATAAAGCTTTTTTTGAGATTTTTTAAAAGAGCCGTAAAGTGGATTTTCTACTGATTCTCTCTATCGTTAAAAATG
>NZ_JBAQPS010000283.1:0-5373 GCF_049305995.1 Sulfuricurvum sp. | reverse complement strand
GGGATACTCCACTTCAACTATCAGGGTGTTACCCATAAAAATTATGGCTTTATGTTTGAAAAAGGATTTGATCCCGATCGGATTGTTTATGTTCGTCCTGAAAATAACTCGATAGAGAAGCTCAAAGACGGAAGTGTCAAACTCTCATTTGCCAATACGGATCGTTATTCCTATGTTCAACGGGCGTATAAAGATGATTTTCTAGTTTCTGAAGAGAATGGGGTTTATAAAATACTTTTAAGCGGAGGGGATTGTAAAAGCAGCCCTGATTGTGTGACCGCAGAAAATATTTTGACGGTTAATATACCTAAGGGATATGGTGTTCGTAAATATCAAGGATTGGATCAGGATCTGAAGCCTCTTAAAAATCCTCAGTGGCAAATCAAAGGCAATATCTTTACCCTGACAGCTTTGGATGTTAAAGGGGCATGTGTCATGATGGATATTGAGAAGCTCAAGCCAAGACAAATGATTGCTCCACTTGGGAATGTGAATCCAAAAAAACCTTTGAAAACTTCTGACGTGATCCCTAAAGAAGAAATTTTGAGTACGTCTGCCATAGAACCGTCGATAAATGCTTCCGTTCAAAACAAGAACGTACCTGAACATAGCGTTGATGTAGCGATATCTCATGTGGAGCCAAAAATCGAAAAACCAGTTTCGGTTGTAAAGCCGATTATCGAACAAACGGTTGTTTCCACCATAGAACCAGCACCTTATTTCCGTAATTTTCAGTTATTCGATAGTCGTCTCGTAGCATTGAATGAAGCAGGTAAGGAGCGTCTAAACGATTGGGCAAAACGTTTTAAGGCCAGTGGGAAGAAAATGATTATTATCAATGCCTATACCGATGATATTCCGCCTCAACGTCTTAAACACCTTTACGAGACCAATGAAATTATTTCGGAAGCACGGGGTAAACTGGTTGCCGAATATTTAGCAGGAGAGGGAATCGATCCGAACATTATCACCGTAAACGGAATGGGGGATGCTGATCCGGTAGCTTCGAATACCACCGAAGAGGGACGTTCTAAAAATAGACGGGTTGAGTTTATCCTTAATTAGTGCATATCATCCAAGGGTTCTTCAGTATGAGGATCAATTTATCAATATAGCTGTGAATTTGATCTTCAGTTGGTCGGTTTTACATAGATAAAGTTTATCATAATCATCTTTGGAGTAGTGTTAGGGTAAAAATAAGGTAAAATGATGACGGGTGTTTGCAAAGTACCCTAAATTCCGACAAAAAGAATTTTATGCTTACTATAAATGAAACGGTTATTCCCGAAGGGGATATAGAGCTCGGTGATAATCTTCTTTATTATGATTATAATATCGATCATATTTTATCTCTTGAAGCCAAAGGTATGAGTATCGAAGATGAGGGATATTTAAGTGCTTTTCGTTCCTTTGAGGGGGAAGTGTATGAGAACTATATTTATGAAAAACTTCTCCGTTACGCTGCTAATGAATCCCGTATTAAAAGTTTTATTATCAAAGGTCCGCATAAACATCGTACCCGTGCGCAGAGTGACGCCTTATCGGTAAGTTGGAAAGGGCAGATTATCTATCGTGCTCGCCACAAAGAGATCGGGGAGTTTGACGGACTGTTATTTACTGATAAAGAGCTCTATTTTGTGGAAATGACCCTCGTTAAATCGGTGAGTAATCTTAAAAAACGGCTCCGTAAAAAACGGGCATTGCTCGAAGTATTATTTCCCCGCTACAGTGTCAAAGCCATTTTGGTACTGAACGAAGGGGCAACGGGAACTTCCGATTTGCCGCCGTATGCATCCGTATGGCTTACTAAGCCCTACAGTGCCCGTCATATATTAGAACGACTCAGTACTAAATCACCGCGCGCTCCAATGATCCGTATTGAGAGTGACAAAATTGCTCATGCCGAAGAACTTAAAATTTCGGCTTTTAAATATTATGCGACACTCTCATGGATGTTACGCTCATTACGGGGAAAAGATCCGATAGATATTGATTTTTTTCGTAAACCGACGACGCAGCGTTACCATGATATTTATACAAAAGTGTATGTTGGGTATCTTTCTGTTGAAGATTTTAAAACTTTTGTACCGGATTTAAACTGGAATGGTTCAAATGCCTCTCGTGTTGTAGTTGCGATAGAAAAAGATCATTCAGGAGGGTATTTTCTCACCTATTTTGTCCGTCATAGTGCTAAAAAGCTTGATAATATCACCATTTTTTCAGGGGTTAGCAAGGTAGCAAAAAAAGATCCTTTCGGTATTACTCTCACCGAAATGAATCATTTGGATAAAATAATGGACTCAAATTTCGTTCTTACCCTTGCGGAGCATACAGAGCTTCAAAATACGGTTGAAAAACTAACCCATTAATGGGTTAGTTTTATCCTTATTTCATCAAAAATTCATAAATCATTGCTACTATTTGCGCAAAAATAAATTTTGTTTATGCTTATTAGGCTACACTTTTATATTATTACGTGCAAATAAAGGATTTTTTATGAAACAAATAATGGTTTTATTCCTAATGGTTTTAAGTCTGTGGAGTGCTCCCTATAAGGTAGGTCAATCCGTTATGCCACTGGATTTGAGTGATCAATATGGTAAACGTTATACCCTCAAAGCGATGCCAAAAACATTAATTATGGCTTTTGAAAAAAGTACCGGAGCAACGGTTAATGAATATTTGACGGTTCAGGAAAAAGGGTATCTTGCCAAAAATAAAGCGGCATTTGTCGCCGATATCTCTCAAATGCCGAAATTCATCACCGAGAGTTTCGCATTGCCGAAAATGCGCAAATACTCCCATACGGTTTTGTTGATCCAAGACGAACAGCAAGGGTTAAATTTTCCGGCACAAGAAGATAAAATCACCGTGATGAAATTTCGCGGTAATTTTCTCACAAAAGTGGAATTCATAGAGACAGCCGAACAACTCAAAAAAGCGATTGAGCAGTGATAACGCCGCTCAAAGCACTTCGTAAAAATCGGTTTAAAACCGCCCTTATTTTTATCAGTATGAGTGTCTCTATCGCTGCCATATTTCTCATCAGTGCCATTTCAGGCGGAGTAGTGAGCATGTACAGTTCGATGCTCAAAACTGATGGAGATATTATCGTCACCCAAAAAGGGATTGCCGATACGTTTTTCAGTGATATTAATCGTTCGGTTAGTGATGAGATTTTTAAGATAGATGGGGTAAAAGAGGTGAGTGCTCTCATTTTAGGGGCGGCTCCGGTAGAGCCTCTCCCGATCGTCGGTATTTACGGTGCGAGTGAAAATCGGTTTAAAAGTTATACCCTCAAAAAAGGCTCTTACCCTGCAGTGGGTGAAGTGATGTTGGGATCTAAAATTTATGAAACGCTCAAGCACCCTGAAACGATATCACTTTCGAAAAAAGAGTTTCGTGTCAGCGGTGTTTTTAAAAGCCGTATCGGATTTGAGGATGGCGGAGTCGTAATGCCTTTAGATAATGCGGGAGAGGTGTTTCATAAAAGTGCTTCTCTTTTTCTCATCGCACTCGATGATTTGAGTCAAAGCGATACCATCATCGCACGGATTAACAAAACCTATCCCGAAATGGAAGCAAAAACAACCGATGGGTTTATCGACTCCTACAACCAGTTCAAAATCATCAAAACGAGCTCAGACGTGATCGGGGCAATGGCATTTTTGATGGGAATTCTAGGCATCGTGAGCATGATGAGTATGGTGGTGAATGATCGTAAAGCCGAATTTGGGATTATGCGTTCCATCGGTCTCTCATCGAGTACCATTATTTTTAAACTTCTCAGTGAGACGCTGATTATTGCCGTATTGGCATTTGTTGTAGCGTATGGGGTTTCAATCGGAGTGTTGGAGCTGATCGAGCACGCCGAAAAATTCCAAGGCTACATTAACGGTGAGATCACGTTTGCGTTAGCCCTGAAAGTCTTTATCGTCTCGGTGAGCATGGCACTCTTTGGGACATTACTCCCTGCGGTGTATGCGGCGCGAATAGATCCTATGAGTCTGATCCAACGAGGTGGCGCATGAAAATCGAAGCACTGGGCGTTGAGCAATTCTACGGACATGAAAAAGTGTTAAACGGCGTCGATATTACGATTCTACCGGGGAGCTTTACGGCCATCATCGGAGAGAGCGGGAGCGGTAAAACGACACTCCTCTCGATCCTCTCAACATTGTTGCAACCCTCGCAAGGGATCGTCCGTTACGATGGCAAAACCTTGAGCGAACTGGGAAATATTGACCGTTTCCGTCGGCACAACATCGGGTTTGTGTTTCAATTTCACTATCTCATCTCCTATTTGACCTTGCGCGAAAATATTGCACTGGGTGCGATTGAGGAGAGTCGTGTTGAGTCGTTATTGCAATCACTGGGAATTGCCAAACTCTCCCACCGCTACAGCGATGAGGTCTCAGGGGGAGAGCGTCAGCGTGCCGCCATCGCCAGAGCGTTGGTAAATGCTCCCTCCGTTGTGTTCGCTGATGAGCCGACGGGGAATTTGGATAGTAAAAATGCTCTTGGGGTGTATGAATTGTTTCGAGAGTTTTCACGCACAGGGACAGGATTTGTGGTCGCGTCGCACGACAAAAAGATAGCCGATTATGCAGATATTATCATCGAAATGGAGGATGGCATTGTTAAACAAATTCATAAATAATGAACTTCCCCTTGCGTTTGTATGGCTGATTCTCGGACTATTTGCAGGGCTTGTTTATGCAGTAGAGATGTTAGGAGTAGATGGTTCTATGACACTTCTATCGCCTGAGCGTGCACGATCACTCCATATTTCGCAGATGTTGTACGGCTTTTTTCCACTGATGCTCTCCTTACTCCCCTTTGCCCTTTTCCAAAAAGAGGGGGTTTTATCGGAAAAAGCGATAGGACATTTACGCCGTTACTTCATCGTGTGGAATCTATTTTTGCTCTTTATGTCTATGGCATTGCTGTTCGGAAATATTCGGGGCTTGCCATTTTACGATTTCCCCTATCAGCTGAATTTTCTCCTTGCTTTTAGTGGTCTGTTTTATCTCCTCGCCCTCATCGATGCGCTTCGCCGTTATGAAAAGCGTCCGCTATGGGTCAATGTCTCGCTTGCAGCTGTTATCGCCGCTCCTATTGCTCTCGTGGTTTTGATGAACCCGCAATACGGTCAGGTGGAGCAAACCCTTGTCGGACCGCATGGTGATAATACATTGGGGATGAGTTTTACACTGATCCCGATCTACTATCTCCTAATCAAACTGGTCGCTACGCAGGAGTTCAAACCGCGATGGCACTGGTTGTGGATTGTCCCGTTAGTGGGGTATGTGCTATCTCTCATCATCCGTAATTTTTTCCATACCCTGAGTTACAACGAAGAGTGGTTTTTTC
>NZ_JBAQPS010000282.1:0-25271 GCF_049305995.1 Sulfuricurvum sp. | reverse complement strand
GAAACGGGTAAAAAGAAGGAGAAAAGCGACACTACGACCTTCGCTAAATATCTCTGCCCACTCCATCAAATCATCCTTGCTGTAACATACCGTTTTGCATACGATAAATGTGATTGCACCGTTGAGCCAACGATTCATCATGAGTAACCAATACCATTCCTGCACTATACGTTCTCAAATAATCTTCAAAAATATCCATCACTTCAAGTGCCGTTGCACGATCTAAATTCCCAGTCGGCTCATCCGCAAAAATTAAACGCGGTTTTTTTGAGAGGATACGGGCTATAGAAACACGTTGCTGCTGCCCGCCTGAAAGTTCTGTTACTTTTTGATGTATAACATTCTCAATCCTCAAACGTTGCAGTAAATGCTTATCAATCTGCTGTTTCGCTAAAATTGCTGCTACTTCGAGATTTTCATACGCACTAAATCCTTTAAAAAGATAGTGACTTTGATAAATTAATCCCAAATCATTTCGACGTAATTTGACCAATGCGGCATCGTCTAAAGTATAAATATCATTTCCAAAAAGTTCTACATTTCCACTATTAGGAGAAAGTAATGATGAAAGAATATGAAGCAGTGTGGATTTTCCGCTACCGCTTACACCGACGATCGCGATCGACTCTCCTGCATTAAGAGTGAGTGAAATATCCTCAAAAAGGGGATAATCAAAGGCATGGGATAAAAAAGTGGCTTTTAATAGTGTCATGAGAGAATTATAGAAGAAATTAGATTAATAAGAGGGAAAATAAGCTCTCCCTCTATGAGAGGGAAACAGAGAAAAGAGAATAAACCCTTAGCTCATTTGCGCAGCAACTTCAGCTGCAAAGTCATTGACTTGTTTTTCAATACCTTCACCGACTTCGTATTTAACGAATTCGACGATTTCAGCAGTACCACCATGTTTAGCAGCCTCTTTAGTAATCGCTTCGGCAACCGTCATAGAATCATCCATAACGTAGTTTTGATCCAAAAGTGCAAGCTCTTTATCCAAAGTTGTATTGTCCGCTACGAAACGAGCCAATGATCCTGGGATAATATTTGCCCAAATTTTTTCCGGTTTACCGTCTGCGAGCAATTTCGCTTTGATCGCTTCTTCAGCCGCAGCCATAACTTCAGGAGTCAATTGTGATGCTGAGATGTATTGTGGAACGTTTTTCAACGGTTTTTTCAAACGCGCTAACTCTTCGTTCTCTGTTTTGATCGCTTCGATACGACCGATAGTTTCCGCTTCTACGAATGCAGGATCGAAATCTTTAGAGGTCAATGTTGTCGGTTTCATCGCTGCTGCGTGCATTGCAACGTTTTTAAGCATTGGAGCAAGTGCTTCGGCTACTTTAGCATCCGAACATTTTGCCGCTACCAAAACACCGACACGTCCATTTGAGTGAACATAACCGTTAACGCATCCATTTTCACTCGCATTGAGAGTTACGAAACGGCGAGTAACGATTTTTTCACCGATACGAGCGACTTGAGAGGTAAAATATTCAGAGAAAGTCCCTGTCTCATATGATGTTTCGTTCAACTCTTCCACTGTACTTACACCGCTAGTAAATACGTGTGCAGCCGTGTTTCCGACCAAAGCGATAAACCCGTCATTTTTTGCAACGAAGTCCGTCTCAGAGTTGATTTCTACCAAAGAAGCAGAAGCAAAAGTTTCAGAAACTTTAAGTCCCAAAAGACCCTCAGCTGCTACGCGATCCGCTTTTTTAGCGGTTTGCGCCATACCACGGTCACGCAAAAATTCTTTTGCTTTTTCCATGTCGCCATCACATTCAGTAAGGGCTTTTTTACAATCCATCATCGGCGCATCAGTCGCCGCGCGGAGGTCTTTTACCATCGCTGCTGTAACTTCTGCCATGATTACGCTTCCTCTGCTACTACTGCTACTTCTTCGACAGCCGCTTCTACTGCTACTTCAGATGCAACTTCTTCTTCCGCTACCGCTTCGTCGTTTCCGCCGTTGCGAAGTGCTTTACCTTCATTGATCGCTTCTGCCATTTCTTTACAGAAAAGTTGGATAGAACGGATCGCATCGTCATTTCCAGGGATTGGAATGTCGATAACGTCCGGATCACAGTTAGTATCAAGTGGTGCAACAACACGAATACCGAGGTTACGAGCTTCTTGAACCGCAATGTGTTCTTTTACCGCATCGATAACGAACATCATGTCAGGCAATGTTTTCATATGACGGATACCACCGAGGTATGCGATCAATTTTTCTTTTTGACGATTCATCATCAACGCTTCTTTTTTAGTCAAAAGGTTGATTTGTCCGTTTGCTTGCATCTCTTCGATGATGTCAAGTTTACGGATTGATTTTTGGATTGTCGGGAAGTTTGTCAACATTCCACCCAACCAGCGGTTGTCAACGTATGGCATACCACAAGCAACTGCCGCGTCACGGATTGCAACGCGCGCTTGTTTTTTGGTTCCTACGAAAAGGACAGTTTGTCCCTCAGCCGCAGCATCAACTACTTGTTGATACGCATTGCGGAAATAACGCAATGTTTTTTGAAGATCGATGATGTAAATGTTTTTACGAACACCGAAAATGTATTTTTTCATTTTCGGATTCCAACGACGTGTTTGGTGACCGAAGTGTACACCGCATTCTAAAAGGTCTTTCATAGTTACCATAGTGATAACTCCTGTGTAAAAATAATTTGTTCTTCGTTGTCTTGGGCGAATGCTAACAGAGCCGATGATGCATCGGGTGCACGAGAACCGCGTGATCGCTTGCGAATTTTTTCCCACGTCTGTAATAAAGAGGAGAGAAAATCGGGCGGATTATACTGAAATGGCTCTTAAATTTAGCTGTATTTAATATTATACGCATGTCACGTTTTTATCACACGAATTCTCACTCATTCAAATTACTTTTATATAATTTTTGCTAATATAATTAACTCGCAAGTATTAGGCATTAAAATAAGGAGAAATGATGAATTTACGAATCTTGAGTTCGATCACAGCTGTTGCACTGCTCAGCACAACAGTAATAGCAGATGATGCTACTTTAATGCAACGATTTGAAAAGATGGAAAAAGAGATAGCTGAGCTTAAAGCTGAACTTAATGCCATGAAAACTGAAAATTCAAAATTAAACTCTCAGCTCTCTATACCCGCAGTCACGGAAACTAAACGAGAAATCGCGAGTACGGACAAGCTTAATACAACACTCGAAGAAATTCAAAATCAAATTGATGATTTGTCTAAAAAAACAAACGGAAATAACCTCAAATTCGGTGTCGATTTTCGAACCAGTATGGACAATATCAGTTATAAAATGGCAGATGGAAGCAAACAGGACAATGATGCATTATTCAGTAACCGGCTTTGGCTCAATATGAGCTATGCCGCTACTAAAAATCTCAGCTTTGTAGGACAGCTTGCCTATAATAAAACTTTTGGTCAGCGTTCTATGGTAAATACGAATACTGCCGGCATGGAAAGTTTTGACTGGATTAGCGGTGAAACAGCATACGATGATACACTCCGTGTCCGATCTGCCTATTTCTTCTACCAAGATGATGAATTTATGGGAGCCGATGTACCGTGGACGGTGAGTATCGGTCGTCGTCCATCGACTGAAGGACATCTGATTAATCTCCGAGATGATGTCACTGCCTCTTCACCGCTTGCCCATACAATCAATGTTGAGTTTGATGGTGCAAGTGCCAAATTTGGTACTGAAGAACTACTCGGCTTAGACGGGTCATATTTCAAACTCTGCCTTGGTCGTGGGATGAGTAATGCCGAACCACGTTTTAGTGCAACCCCTTATAGTGGTAAAGATGCAACAAGTAATGACGTCGATATAGCAGGAATCATCCTAGTTCCTTACGATGATAAACAATACAGCACCGGATTTCAATATACGTATGCTAATAATTTAATTGATCAAGTAACAGCAAGTGCAACAGATTTTAGCATGAAAACTGTCGGAGGGCTCCACACAACGACTGCTTTTGTCATGACTAATGGTATCGGTGATGGTATCAGTGACTTCCTTGATGATACTATCATATTTGTAAGTGGTGCCATCTCAAAAACCGATCCTTATGAAGGTAAGGGAGGTATGCTGGGTTCAAACGACAGTAAAACAGGTTATAGCTACTGGATTGGAACCCAATTTCCGTCCCTGATCAGCGACGAAGGACGATGGGGAGCTGAATTTAATCACGGCTCCAATTACTGGCGTCCGATCACTTATGGCGAAGATACTCTGATCGGTTCTAAAATTGCCGCTCGTGGAGATGCGTATGAGCTCTATTTCACCGAACCCCTTGTTAAAGATATCCTAACCTTCCAACTCCGTTATACCTATATCGATTACGATTATGCCGGAAGTAACAATTTCTTTGGAAGTACCACAGGAATACCAACCGCTATTTCAAATAGTAATGATTCCAGTATCGTCGATAAAGCACAAAATATCCGAGCGTATTTACGTTATAAATTCTAAACACTATTTTTGACGCTATCGGAACTCGTCCCGATTAGCTACGTTAACACTGGGTTTCCTTCGGCAGGAAGCCCAGCACACTTGTGTGCTTTTTTATTACCCTACCAACGCAGCCAATTCCTCTTTCACTTTAACCACATGGTCTTTGACTTTCACATTCGTCCAAGCGGCTTTTACAATCCCTTTTGAGTCGATGATATAGGTAGAGCGAACAATCCCCATATACTCTTTACCGTAGTTTTTTTTCATCGCCCATACGCCGTAATCTTGCATCATCTGCGTTGTCGGATCACTAAGGAGGGTAATACCGAGATTTTGTTTCTCGATAAAGTTACGGTGTGCTTTGGTACTATCGGCACTCACTCCGAGGATAATCGCTCCCATATCATCGTACTCATCCATCGCAGCGGTAAATTCACACGCTTCCGTCGTACACCCCGGAGTAGAATCTTTCGGATAAAAATACAATACGATCCATTTACCCCGCAAATCGCGAGAACAAATCTCTACGTCGTCTTGGTTACTCAAACAAAAATCGGGGGATACACTTCCTACTTCTAACATCATTAACTTCCTTTTACAAATTTAAATGCGCACAAGTGCGCTTGGGCTTCCTGCCGAAGGAAACCCAGTGTTAACGTAGCCAATCGGGACGCGTTCCGATGGCGTTTTTTTAAAGTATAACTATCGATTTGATTTCCGTAAACTCTTCGATAGCGAATCGTGGGCCTTCTCGTCCGACACCGCTGAGTTTCACACCACCATAAGGCTGAATATCGAAACGCAATGTCGGCATATCGTTAATAACGACCCCACCTGCATCGAGTTCATCAATCGCCTTGGTTGCATGGGAGAGATTGTTTGTAAAAACCGAGAACTGCAACCCATACGGTGAATTGTTCATTCGCTCTATTGCATCATCGATTCCATTCACCCGTACCAAACTCACGATAGGGGCAAATACCTCTTCGCAAACGATTTTCATCGACTCAGTCACATCTGCCATCACACACGGATAAAAGATTCGCCCTTCACGATGTGGAGGAGTGAGAGGTCGAGCGCCCTCTTCCATCGCACTCTCGACCCAGCTCATTGCCCGCGCTGAGGCTTCATCATTGATGAGCGGTCCTAAAAAAGTATCGTCATTGTACGGTGAACCGACTACCAATTTAGCAGTCGCTTCTGCCATCTTTTGGGAAAAGGTGTCATAAATAGAACTATCGACATAAATACGTTGCAATGAAATACACACCTGTCCTGAGTTGACAAACGCTCCGATGGCACAACGCGCGGCGGCATAATCCAAATCAGCACTCGTATCGATATAAGTCGCCGCATTACCGCCGAGTTCTAAAGAAACTTTTTTAATCCCTGCATTTTTTGTAATGATATTACCCACACTTACCGATCCGGTAAAACTGATGACACGGGGGATGTCACTACCGACCAACACACTTCCTACTTCGGCGTCACCGTAAACAACACTCAACGCATCGGGAGTGGCAAAGGGGCTTTCGATGAAAAGCTGGGAGAGTTTATACGCACAAAGCGGTGCTTCTGGGGTCGGTTTGAGAACGACCGCATTTCCAGCGACCAACGCGGGCGCTAATTTATGGGCTACTAGATTGAAGGGAAAGTTAAACGGGGTAATCGCAACAACCACACCCACCGGCTCACGACGCCAATAGGCATGAGCTTTACGTCCGCTACTCATCGCGTCGGTGTTGATCGTCTCACCGTGCATGGTACGCATCGTCTCGGCGGAGAGGGTGATCGTCTCGATACATCGATCCACTTCGATACGTGAGTAGGTGATCGGTTTCCCCACCTCATCACACAAAACTTTTGCGAATTCTTCACGCTGTTCACGGAGTTTCGAGGCAACATCCAATAGCCATGAACATCGTTGATGAAGTGGAACTTTTTTAGCTTGTTTTGCCGCCTTTTGCGCAATCTTTAAAGCTTCATTTGCATCTTCAGCACTACACTGTGCCACACGTGAAACGACACGCCCATCATACGGGCTGAGACGTTCAGTGTAACTTTGCGATACAACGTGACGTGATCCCATCCAAACATGTGCGTCCATAAAATTATCTCCGTTGTAAATTATGTTTCAATTATACAAATTATCACCTAAAAGGAGTAGGAAAGAAAAAATTTAAGGAGTTTCTTTTTAAGAACCTTTTAGAATATATCTCAAAATATACGCAGAGGATCATCATGCTTGAACTTAAAATTACCGACGGTGCACTAGGGGTTCGCCCTCCCGTCACTAAACCTCATCCAGGATTCTATTTTCAAGTAGGGGAAGAGCATTTTCGTAAATTGATCGATGATCATTATGAAATGATTCGCAATAGTGATATCGCTTTTCTATTCCCTGTGAATGACGAAGAGGATTTTGCAGCTGCCAAAAAACACGCCGCCGATTTTCTCATCCAAATCTGCGGAGGACCCGACTATTTCGCCCAAACACGAGGTGAGCCCCGCATGGTAGGTCGCCACGCACCGTTTCGTATCGATGAGCACGGACGCCGCCGATGGCTTGAGTTTTACGCCGTATTGCTCCCTAAACTCGAGGATGAGGGGATCAACCCCGAATACATTCAATCATTTTGGGATTATCTCGATGTTTTCTCTATCTGGATGATCAACACTCCGACACATTAAAAGTATTGATTACACGCTAAAACCTCTATCTCCAACTCTTTGACGATACGATATTGTTTGTCATTGACGGTGAGATATGTAATAATGATTTAAAAGATTACGCCCGCAGACATAATAAATCATCACCATGTTTATCGGTATAGGTACGAAAACCAAATTGCTCAATGTAATGGAGTTTTAGTCGTTCATTATCGGGGACTAAAACAAGCCATCGTACTGCTGAAAATGTTCGGGTATTGGGGATAACGACACTGGTAATGTATGCCATCAAATATTCAGAAGCACTTCCCCCTAAATCTTCAATCATTACTCCACGAAAGCTCGGATTTACAAAAATAAAATCGACGAGTAATGCAGGTAGATGATCGACTTTTGAACAACTAAGTCCCACAAGAGCGATAATCGTTTCATCAGCATCGATGAGAATATGAATAGTTGAGGATTTATTTTCGGAGTCTTTGATGAGTTTTTTGAGGAAACCGCGTTCCCGCTCATTGGTGGAGAGTTTTAAAATTCTTTGTTTATAGGCGATGCTGTAGTGAATGATCTTAAAAGTCATACACTACTTTTGCGTTCTTGATGATATTTTTAGCACGCTCCAAGAATTTTTCACCTTTAGGGTTTTCTTCGACGGAGGTAATAAATTCTTTCGGGAGCTTATTGGGCAAATTGACGCGAACGATATGTCCGGATTGGGTCATTTTATACGCCATTTATTCTTCTCCCTTTTCAAACTAGTAGAAATATTATAACATATTATTTACGCTCTAAAAACCTCTATCTCCAACTCTTTGACGATACGATAATGTTTATCATTGGCGGTGAGGAGTTTCATCCCATACATCGTAGCTGTCGATGCAATTAGTGCATCGGCAAGCTCCATACTATGACTCAAAAAATACTCTTCGACGTAAAAAAGTGCTTTTGCGGAGATTTCTTCATTCATGTAGATGGTTTTAACATTCCATTGTCGTAGAGTCTTTTGAAAACGTCTAAGCTCTTCTTTGTTCCGCATCCCTTGTACCAGTTCGATATGCGTTACCCCAGAAATGCAAAAATCCCCTATCGAATGAATTAAGGTCTTTGCATTTTCATTCCCCCGTAGATACCATATCAAGACATCCGTATCAACTAAAATATCGTATGCCATAAAGGTTAAAACTCTCTACGTTTTCGCATATTGCGCACCATAGTATCAATATTTTCATCTCTGTCGCTCCACATTCCAAACATCGCATCATCTTTCGGTGTTTGTTCAGTGTCGTCATACGAGATGAGCTTGGCTTTGGCTTTTCCACGATGGGTGATCGTCACATCCTCCCCTTTACTGAGGACATCAAATAAAAATGAGACATTAAAACGGAGGTCTTTGGCGGTTACCGTCATTACAAATCCTTTAACTATATACTTGAAGGATAAACTATAAAGCTTTATAAACGATTAAAAAGAAGCAACAGGTGATAACTATAGCTATCGCCGATTCAAGTAATAATGGCAACACGCCGACACATTAATTTTTCCCGCATTTGCGGGCAAAGTGCCCTTTTGGGTAAATCTTCAACCCCTTAATAAACCTTAAACCCCAACTGCGCTAAAATCTCCCAATTTTTCTTTTGGAGATCTTCTCATGAACGAAGCCAAATTTATTTGGATGAACGGCAAACTGCTCCCATGGAGCGAGGCAAAGATTCACGTCCTCTCCCACACACTGCACTACGGTAACGGTGCAATCGAAGGGACTAAAGCGTATAAAACCCCAAAAGGGTACGCTATTTTTCGTCTAAACGACCACACAAAACGTTTGATCGAATCGGCGAAAATGACCCTTATAACTGTCCCATACACGGTAGAAGAACTTAATGCGGCGCAAATCGAACTCTTGCGTGCGAACGAATTTACTGGGGAAAACGTCTATCTTCGTCCGATCGTTTACCTCGGTTACGGTGTTATGGGTGTTTACCACAAAGAAGCTCCGGTTGAAGTATCGGTAGCCGCATGGGAATGGGGTGCGTATCTGGGTGAAGAGGGGATGAAACGGGGAATCCGTTTAAAAATCTCATCATTCAGCCGCCCGAACAACAAATCGAACATGGGTAAAGCCAAAGCGGTCGGAAACTATCTCAACTCTCAAATGGCAAAATTTGAAGCGGTTGAAGCAGGATACGATGAAGCATTGCTCCTCGATGATGAGGGATACGTTGCCGAAGCAAGTGGAGCCTCGTTTTTCCTCATCAAAGACGGCGAGCTAATCACTCCTCCGAACGACAACTCACTCGTATCGATTACCCAAAAAACCGTTATCGAGATGGCGGAAAATATGGGGATCAAAGTAACACGCAGAAAAATCACCCGCGAAGAAATTTATGTAGCAGATGAAGCGTTCCTCACAGGGACTGCAGCTGAAATCACCCCGATTCGCGAAGTCGATGCACGTGTTCTCGGTACAGGCGGGCGTGGACCATTGACGGAGAAAATTCAAAACGCTTATTTCGACATAGTATGCGGTCGTAACCCAGATTACGATCACTACCTCACGTATATCAATTAAGGATTTTATATGGCAAGTGATATGAACGATTATTTTAATAAAAAGAAAAAAGAGGAAGCGAACAAAGGGGGTGGATTCAATGCTCCTAAACCGCCAAAATTTGATTTTAATATGAACAGCCAAAAAGCAGGAATATTATGGATCATTGGCGGATTTATTTTGCTCCTCGTTTTAGCCAAACCGTTCATTATTATCACCGAGGGGGAACGTGGTATCCTCTCAACCAACGGTAAATATGAAGATCAAGCACTCATGCCGGGACTCCATTTTCTGATCCCAATGATCCAAAAAGTGTACATCGTTGATACCAAAGTTCGTATCATCAACTACGCGGATAAAATCGATCGTGCTTCCACAGCAGGAGATGGGATTGTCCTTAAACCCGCGATTACCGTATTGGATAAACGCGGTCTTCCGGTTTCGATCGATATTACCGTCCAATATCGCCTTAATGCACAACTTGCGGCTCAAACAATATCTAACTGGGGCTTTAGTTGGGAAGATAAAATCATCGATCCGGTAGCACGTGACGTGGTTCGTAATGTTGTCGGTCAATACGAAGCGGAAAATTTACCGATCATGCGCAATGCCATCGCAACCCAAATCGAAGCAGGGATTCGTAAAAATGTGGAAGGTCAGAAAAATGCTCCGGCACAGCTAGAATCAATTCAACTCCGCGAAATCGGTCTTCCTCAAAAAGTAAAAGATCAAATTGAGCGCGTTCAAGTAGCCAAACAAGAGGTTGAGCGTGCTCAACAAGACGTAGAGCGTGCCAAACAAGAGGCATTCAAAAAAGAGACAGAAGCTCAAGGTACTGCTAACGCTATCACGATCCAAGCCCAAGCACAAGCCAAAGCCAACCATCTCATTGGCGCGTCACTCACTCCGGGATTGTTAAAATTGGAACAAATCCAAGTGCAGGGAAAATTCAACGAAGCACTCAAAGAGAACAAAGATGCGAAAATTTTCCTTACACCAGGGGGATCAACTCCTAATATTTGGCTCGACACCAAAAGTGGCGATAGCCAAAAAATAAGTTCTACTAAATAATACACCAATCGGAACTCGTCCCGATTGGCTACGCTAACGCTGAGTTTCGCTCGGCGCGAAGCCCACGCGCACTTGTGCGCTTTTAGCAAATAACCTCTAAGAAAGGGTTTACATGAATCTTGATCAAATCGACTGGGTCAAATCAGAGCTTCTCCCCGTAATTGTCCAAGACTCAACAACACTTGAAGTGTTGATGATGGCGTATATGAATCGTGAAGCATTGGAGCTCTCCCTCTCGACAAGAATAGCCCACTACTATTCCCGTTCCAAACAACGCCTATGGAAAAAAGGGGAATCAAGCGGTCATCTGCAACACATTGAGAAATTCCTCCTCGATTGCGATAATGATACACTCCTCATCATCGTTCGCCAAGAAGGAGTAGCGTGCCATACCGGACGTAAATCGTGTTTCTTTACAAATATCGAAACGGGTGAGAGCATTAGCGAACCTCAAATCGATACAGCGGCTACCTACGGCATTATCGACGAGCTTTACCACACGATTCTTAGCCGTAAAAACGGTGATCCAGAAACCTCTTGGACGGCAAAACTGCTCTCTAAAGGGGACAATTCTATCCTCAAAAAAGTGGTCGAAGAGGCGGGAGAGTTTAGTTTCGCGATCAAAGACGGCAACGAAGATGAAATTATTTACGAATGTGCCGATTTAGTGTACCATGTCCTCGTCGCACTTGGGCATAAAAATATCTCTCCCGACCGTGTCAAACAAGAGCTTGCCCGTAGATTTGGGATGAGCGGGATTGCGGAGAAAAACGCTAGGAACCAATGAAAGCACGCATTCTCGATTTTATTCAACATCTAATCATTTATGATTACTTCCTCTTTGGAGCCGTCTTCATTTTTTTTATCCTTTTTCTTATTATTGCAATTCTTTTACGCCATAAATTAGCTCTAGCCATATTTTTTGTTTTGATTGCTTTTGGGGTTCTAACCGCTGGACCTATTGGCGGATATATTGCATTACACCATTATCTATTTAACAATAAAATTATTCTCCATGAAGTGAAAGCATTAGAATTTACGGAAGCTCTTCTGATTAAGGGTGATATTAACAATACTTCAAAACGCCCTTTTAACGAATGTACGATCAAGGTCGGGGTTCATAAAGTAACTCATAACCAATACCTAGATCGTCTTTATCCCTATATTCCATTCAAGAAAGGATCAATGATTTTGGATGAATCTATTTCTCCTGGAGGCTCTGCTTCCTTTAAATTTATTGTCGAACCCTTCCGATATAATAAAGATTACAATATTACGATTAAAGCAGATTGCAGATGAGTCCTTTAACACCCTTACACTATCTTCTAGTAGGCTCCTTAGCACTTCTTTTGATTATAGGAGTGCTAATCTCTTTTCGAACAAAAACACCCTATTCTATTTTAATGACAATCATTGGCGTACTTGCTTTAATTGGAATATTTAGTTGGGATGAGATCAATAAAATGGCATATAAAGTTGATATAAGTAATATAAGCCAAGAACGCTATTATCAATCTGAACAAATTCTTATTCGAGGAACCGTTCGAAATATCGGAGATTATCCAGTTGAAAATGTCATTGCCGTTATAAAAATGAGTAATATTGGAGGGGGAACAAGTGAAAAAGCAAAACAATTTAGTCAGCCATCCGTATTTGCCGAATTATTCGAAGGGGATGATCCTAAATTTAAACGACAAAATATTGTTGAACAACATGTTGTAGCCGAATCTCTCCAACCGGGTAAATCTAAAACATTTCGAATCATGATGGATTATCCGCCCTATTTCAATAAAGCATCTTTCAATGTAACAGGTCAAGTCGATTAATACTTTAAGCCAATGGATTTTAACACTTCATTAACTGCTTTGAACTGCGCATTTTTTTCTCGACACCACTCAGGAGCAATCAGAGATTCATCATCTATGCCAGCTGTAATCCGTTGCACACTCACATGAGGAGGCTTGAGCAGAATAGCTTGAGCAAGAACTTTCACATAAAGTTCTTGGGTAATCGGTTTAAATTCTCCTCGTGCATATTCATTTGCCAACGCAGTCCGTTTAACTACATAAAGGGGATGATATTTAACAGAATCAATTCCCAAATCATACGCTGCTTTAGCAGTTTCCAACATCATCTCTTGACTCTCATCAGGAAGACCAAAAATCAAATGACCACAAACATTCACTCCATACGATTTGGCTTTTATAATTGCTTTTTTAACATTAGCGCTATCATGCCCACGATTAATCCGTTTCAGCGTCTCATCGTAAATTGACTGAATACCAAATTCAATCCAAATTTCAGTTCTTTTCGAGAGAGTTGCAAGGTATTCTAATGTTTCATCCGTAATACTATCCGAACGTGTACCAATACTCAAACCTATCACATTTTCAAAACTTAACGCTTTATCATAGAGAGCTTTGAGTGTTTCAAAAGGGGCGTACGTATTAGTAAAACTCTGAAAATACACTATGAATTTTTCAGCACCATTTTTATTACGAAGTTTTTGAGAGAGGGCATTAAATTGCCACTCTAACTGTTGAAGCTGTTTATCTAAATGAGGGTTATTAGTGGAGTTTAGATTTAAAAAAAAACCTTTAAGTTCACGTGCGTGATCTAAACTTGGGCTAAATGAGTCATTCTCACAAAAGGTACATCCACCTTTAGCAACAGTTCCATCAATATTGGGACAGGTAAAACCGGAAATTGAGACAGGAACCTTTGAAATTTTAGTCCCGAACTTACGATGCAGATATTGCCCGAATGTAAAAATCTGCTCCCGCATCAAACTCTCTTAAATGATATATTTGCCAGTAAAACAGGCAGTACAGTAATTTTCTTCTTTGCCGTTGACACTACTGAGTAACGCTTCATTGCTCAAATAAGCCAATGAATCGGCTTCGATAAAGGCACAAATCTCTTCATTGGTCATATTGGCAGCAATAAGCTTCTCTTTATCGGGCGTATCAACTCCATAGTAACACGGATCGGTTGTTGGAGGGCTAGAGATACGCATGTGCACTTCAGATGCGCCTGCCGCTTTAAGCATTCGGACAATTTGGCGACTAGTCGTTCCGCGCACAATCGAGTCATCAATAACAATAAGACGTTTGCCGCGAATCAGGTCATTGATCGGAGAGAGCTTCATTTTTACTTTTAGATCACGCATTTCTTGAGTTGGCTCAATAAAAGTACGTCCAATATAATGATTACGCATAATCGCCATCTCGAAAGGGATACCGCTTTGTTGAGAATATCCAATCGCCGAAGGAACACCTCCATCAGGGACAGGAACCACCATATCAGCAACTACCGGTTGTTCTTGTGCCAATGCTTTTCCCATTGCTTTACGCATTTCATAAACATTCTGAGTATAAACATTTGAATCCGGACGAGCAAAATAAACATACTCAAAAATACAATGTTTTGGGGTTGGTTCGAATACTTTAATCGATTTTGGTGCTTTCCCTTTTTCGAAAATCAAGAGCTCACCCGGTTCAACGTCACGGATATACTCTGCACCAATTAAATCAAATGCGCATGTTTCCGATGCAACTACATACCCATCACCCACACGTCCGAGACTGAGTGGACGGAATCCGTGCGGATCACGCATCGCAAACATTTTAGAACGGCTCAAAAAGACAAGAGAATAGGCACCTTCAATCTTTTTGACTGCGTCGATAATACGATCTGTCAAATGATGCTGATCACTTTTTGCGATCAAGTGAATAAGATTTTCGGTATCCATATAGGTTTGAAAAATTGCCCCTTTCTTAATTAAGGTATCTCTTACCTCTTTGGCATTAGTTAAATTACCATTGTGGACAATTGACATTTCCCCTAAATCGTAACGGGCAAATACCGGTTGTGCATCGAGAATCGAGTCATCTCCCGCTGTAGAATATCGCGTATGCCCGATTGCCATATCTCCTTTAAGCGTATTAAGTTTTTGGGGGTCAAAAACTTGAGTTACAAGACCACGATCTTTGATCGTATAAAGCTTTGTGCCATCCCCACTACTAATGCCGGCAGCCTCTTGCCCTCGATGCTGTAAAGCATGAAGAGAGAAATAAGCCAATTTAGAGGCTTCAGAATGATCAAAAATACCGACAACTGCACATTTTTCATTTAAGCTACGCACTTTTATTTCCTTATGCAAGATCTAAACAGTCTTGGATACTGTAAAGACCATTTGGTTTTTCGACCAACCATTTCGCCGCACGAATGGCTCCTTTGGAGAATGTGTTACGACTAGTTGCGGTATGATGTAATTCTACAAACTCCCCATCATTATAAAATCCAACCGTGTGGCGCCCGATAATATCTCCACCACGAAGTGCCATCACCGCAATCTCATCTTTGCTTCTCTCACCAATATTACCGTTACGTCCACTAACACGTACTGCATCTAAATCAAGATTTCGCCCTACTGCCGCTGATTGGGCTAATGTCAATGCTGTCCCGCTTGGAGCATCTTTTTTATGTCTATGATGCTGTTCGACGATCTCGATATCAAATCCATCGAGTGTTTTAGCCGCCATATGAACCAATTGATTGAGCAATGCAACCCCCAACGACATATTAGTCGCATACAATATCGGCATTGATTCACTGGCAGTTTTGAGTAAATTCATCTGATGGGTATCTAACCCTGTCGTCCCGATCACCAAAGGCTTAGGATGTTCAATTGCTTTTTCGAGTAAAAGCTGTGTTGCTTCCGGCAATGAAAAATCGATAATAACATCACTTCCATTGAGTAGCGTTCCCATATCGTTCGTCACCAATACCGAAGGATCGATTGAAAAGTTGAGCTCATTACGCACATACACTGCACCCAATGAAATCTCGCTTTCGTGGTGCAAATCTTCAATCAACAGCTTTCCGACACGCCCGCCAGCGCCAAATACACCTGCTCTAATCATTTGTAGCATCCCTATTTAAACATTACTGTAAATATATTTTACTCTCTTCGTGTTTAAAGAGCCGTTAATGCCCATCGACAAACCCAATTGCTTGCAATGCAGCAACAGCTCCATCACCCGCTGCACACACGACTTGTTTTGGTGCTTGCTCCCGCATATCACCCGCTGCAAAAAGCCCCAAAATCGATGTTTTCATACTCAAATCAACTTTTACTTCACCCCACGGGGTCATCTCACACAAAAAGGAGCCATCCTCTTGAATCAAAACTTGATTATTCACATTATTGCCGACAAATACAAAAACCCCAGGAACATCGATTTGACGCAGTATTTCATCTTGGAGTTTGACTCTGATTCCATCAACTCCCATCGACCCGCCGAATACCTCTTCTGGGATAGCGTTTAATACTAGCTCAATATTAGCTGTCTCTTTTACTCTCGCAACAGTATTGGGAGCAGAACGGAAGGTATCCCGACGATGGATTAGATAAACTTTCGAACAAATTTTTGCCAAATAAAGAGCCTCTTCGAGTGCTGTATCACCCCCTCCGATAACGGCAACCTCTTTGTTTTTATAGAAAAACCCGTCACATGTTGCACACGTACTCACACCGCGCCCGAAAAAGATATCTTCACCAATGAATCCCGCACGTTTTGGAGTCGATCCGGTACATACGATAACACTTTTTGCTTCATCAGATGAACCATCTGATTTTTGGATACTAAAAATACCGTCTGCACGTTGTGACACACGTGTCACTTCTGACATTTCATGTTTTAATCCGAATTTTTGGCATTGTTCCGGCCATGGAATCATCAAATCCATCCCAGTGATATGCCCCGTTACCCCCGGATAATTTTCAATCTCAGAACTCATCGTAATCTGTCCGCCGGGCATCCCTTTCTCAAACATCGTGACATTATCCAAACCACCGCGTGTGGTATATAGCCCTGCGGTAAGTCCGGCAGGTCCCCCTCCGATAATTGCACAATCCAACATCCAAAGCCTCCGCTTTTATTTTGACGTATCATACTCATTTGTAGTTAAGTCTTGCCAAAAGGGAATTAAGAAAAAAATCGTTTTAGAAAAAATTTAGAGAAGATAAGAGGAAAGGAAAAATCTGACCCGAACGGGTCAAGCTTTAGTGCCATAGCGGCAAGCGTAGACGAGGGGATTTTATTCCCTCGTCGTTCAAATTATAGTAATGCGTTAATTTTGTCAGCAAATGCTTGCTTAGAAGCAGCACCAACCATTTGTTCAACGACTTCACCGTTTTTGAAGAAAAGAATTGTAGGGATAGAACGGATACCGTATTTAACCGCGATATCTTGCTCTTCATCTGTGTTTACTTTACAGATTTTCGCCTTACCTTCAAACTCTGCTGCCAATTCTTCAATAACCGGAGCAATCATACGACACGGTCCACACCATGGTGCCCAAAAGTCGACAAGTGCGACACCCTCTTTGGTTACTTCATCAAAATTTGATACTGTCAATTCAGTGTATTTAGCCATGTTTACATCCTTGATTTCTATGTTTATATGGGGTCATTATAACGCCCCAATCTTTAAAATGACTTATTACATAATACTCACATTTTTTCTCAGGAGTCTATCTCATAATGTAATATTTTCAATCCATTCGATCCCCTCATCACTGACGATCAGCGCATCGATACAATAATCACTATTTAGTTTTTTCTTCTGAAGATAAAACTGGATTGTTCTTCCCAGTTTTTGGAGTTTTGAGGGGGTAATATTATTAACAGCTTGTTCATAGCTCATTGCGCTTTTCACTTCGACAAAATGGATCACATTATCCCGAAATGCGATAATATCGATTTCGCCGAAACGGTTGTAGACATTTCGATCGATGATTCTAAACCCGTTTTTTCGAAGGTACTCGCACCCTCTCTCCTCCGCCAGATTCCCTTTGGCTTTGGTATGCACTACTTAATCCAAATAATCGGGTTTAATGATATCCACTTTGATCGACTTAAAGCGAGCGGTTTTGATCAGTTCATCGGATTCATCTCCGAAGAGAAAATTGATGTTGCTCTGCGCATGGTGGAACGTCGTAAATAACGTCCCTTTTTTCACGGTTGAGCTTACTTTTACCCGTAAAGGTGCGCTTTCTCCATATTCACTTTTGAGGACGACAAAATCTTTATATTCGAAGAAATCTTCATCTTCGACACTCACCAGCAGTGTATCTTCAGTGTGAGAGCGGCTTAATTTATCACACGCATTGGTTTGGGCACTGTTATTGTAATGAACCAAAACTCGTCCGGTGGTAAGATAATACCCTCCATGACTTTGAGCATTGAGCAGTTCTTCGACTTGACCACGTGGAGCATACTGATGATAATGAAATGTTCCAAATCCATCTTTTGTTCGGAATACGTCGATATGCAAGACTGGTAAATCTTCTTCTTGAACGGGCCATTGCAACCCACGTAAACGATTGGATTCGAGTTTTTCATAGCTCGCCCCCCCAAAACGGATCGGTGCATCGATACGGACTCGCTCCCAAACATCACGAGAGGTTTTAAATCCGAAATCTTCTCCGTAGCGTTTGGAGATTTCGGCGATCACTTCCCAGTCATCAGGCATAGTGACATTAATCAGCGGCTGAGAGAGGTGTAAACGGCGTTCAGCATTAACATATACTCCCGTTTTCTCATATGTACTTTTGACTCCAAAAATGATATCGGCGAATTTCGTAATCTCATTATCAAAGAGTTCATTCACTACTAAAAGATCGAGATTACCCAAAGCAGTATGAATTTTATTTTGGTTCGGATGGATGTGAGCGATATCTTCGCTGATATTATAGAGGGCTTTGATTTTCCCTTCTACCATCGCATTGATCAAATCTGGGGTCATCATCCCCACTTCTTTAGGCTGCTGGTAATCAGGAGCGTAATACGGCAGCATCCCTACATCACACGTCCCCTGAACGTTGTTCTGTCCACGCAGAGGCATCAACCCAGCTCCGCGTTTACCGATATTGCCCGTAAGCATTGCGAGGTGAGTAATCGCCATCACCGCATACGAACCATCCAAGTGTTCCGTAATCCCAAGCCCCCAGAAAAAGAGGCTTTTACGTGTCGCATATTTACGGGCTACGATGCGGACTTCCTCGGCAAGCGACTCATATCCCGAAATTTGAAGCAGATAGTCGGGATTAGCATAGGGATCATTTAAAATAGAGCTTTTATACGCTTCATACCCTTTCGTCCGTTTGTCAACAAACTCTGTATTCACTAAATCTTCGGAGAGGATAACATACGCCATCATATTGAGAATCATCAGATTGGCTTCATAGGGGATGCTCAAATGATTGGTCGCCGATTTCGAGAGTTGAATACGTCGCACGTCGAGAACCGCTAACTCTATCTCTTTTTGTTTTATCACATCGAGCATACGGTTCGCAACGATTGGATGCCCTTCTGTGGTATTGCTCCCCATAACGACCATATATTCAGTCTCATAAATATCATCAAACGGGTTAGTCATCGCCCCCTCACCAATCGTCGTGCGCATCCCTTTAAGTGAGGGGGAGTGACAGACACGGGCGCAGTTATCGACGTGCGGAGAACCGACTACGTGACGGGTAAAGTGTTGGAAGAGATAAGAGCTCTCACAGCTCGTTCGAGCACCGCCAATCGCGGCAAAACTGTGTGTTCCAAATTCATCCGTGATGGCGCGGAGTTTACGGGCAACCAGCTCGTACGCACTTTCATAGCTGATCTCATAAAAATCATGATCCACCGGTTCGAGATAGTCCATATCCAAATCGGCAAAGAGTGCGCTGTTTTTGGCTAAAAAGGATTTGCGGACACGGGCATTACGGAGCCGTTTAGGATGAGTAACGAAATCCCATCCCTGTTTTCCTTTGATACACAACCGCCCTTGAGAGACTGTCCCCTCTTCTTTGGCGAAGATTTTTTGGATTTTGTTGTCTTCCACCTCAGCAGAAATATCACATCCTACGCCGCAATAGGTACAAACGCTGTCGATTGTCATCGGATATTTCCTTGATAGTACGGGTTATGCACCCTTTTTAAAATTAGTGAAGTTTACAATTTTGTCTCTTAAGGACTGCGGAAGTAGCGAGACAATTCGAATCATTAAGTAAAATCTAAAAGGAAAAGCGTAGCGTATTTTTTTCCGTTCAATCGCATGGGTGATACGGGCTATTCCTTCTTCTGTTTTCATCAAAAACGGCATTTTAAAGTGATTCTTCTGTGTCATCTCTGATTCGATAAATCCCGGCATAATTGTCATCACATTGACACCATGAGGTTTAAGCTGATAATGCAACCCTTCCGCATAAGCATTAATAGCACGTTTGGAACTGCTGTAGGCGATCGAAGTCGGCATCGTAAAGAGAGATGCCAGTGAAGAGATAAAAACAATCTCACCCGCTTTTTGTTCCATTAGTTTTGGAATCATTGGCTCCAAAAGAGCATGGATACTCAGAAAATTGGTTTGAAAAACTCGATGAAAATCCTCAAACGGGGTTACTCCCCCACCGTGACCGACCGAAATTCCTGCATTAAGGATGATCCGATCAACCCTCTTCTCACATAAACTTTTCCCGATCTCTCCCATCCGCTTAAAATCATTGACATCGGCAACAATCATCTCCACCTCGGCACCTTTGACTCGGCATCGCTGCGCTACATCGTTCAAACGATCTTCTCTGCGGGCGATCAATACCAGCTGATGTTCGTGCGTCGCATAATGAAGCGCCAACGCTTCCCCTAATCCGCTGCTTGCACCTGTGATAATTATATGCATTTACTCTCCCGATATAATGTTACCCATGTACTCACTCGAAATCTTATACTTCCAAAAAGTGCATAAGGTCAATAAATAAATTATCTCCCCACAATCATATGCAATACACTGTCATATCGATATTTGAGAATATCTCCGGTAAGTATCATTTCTATAGTTTGCTCAATAATATCCAAAGGGGCAATAAACCATTCTCTTGGACTATGGCGTTGCCCTTCGTGATCAAAAATATCTATGCTTAGACATGATGTGCCAAAAAACCTATGGAGCAACTGTTCTAGCTTATGAGGATTCATGTTATAGCACTCATACGCACTAACTATAGAAACGGGTGCCATAAGATAGGTTGGCTCATTTTCAGCGTTTTTAATCCGTTCCTTGACGTCTACTTTCGAGAACCCGATTTTGTATAGATGCTCAATTGATTGAATTTCGGGGTGGATACTTTTGGACTTTAGAATATAGATATATCCCGTCGATTCATCTTCATCGGTAATTAGACTTAATTTATCCAATACCTTATCTTCATGCTCACTGATCGCATAACCGTCATCAAATAATCCCTTGCCTAATGAACGCATCAGCATATTCGATTGAGTTCCATTTTCGAATATACAAAGCGTCCGACCATCAAGCTTTTGAAATTTATCTTTTTTGGCTTCATGGATTTTGGCCAAATAGACCATCACCCCTTTGAGAATAAAAAAGTTTCCCTCTTCCAAAAAGCGTTCATTGAATTTGATCAATTTTCGTTTCCCTGCTTTTAAATCGGCATGGCACTCTTTAAATAGCGGTTCATATTGTTCAAACTCTTTACAAGATTCTCGTCTAGCAACTAATTGGGCTTGTTCCCTTTCTTGCGGAATATGCTTGAGAGTGAAAATATCTTCCGCATCGTCTAATATTCCAAACATATCTCCATTCAAAATATCCTCTATAGAATTGATTTCAACCTCTTGTGCAATTCCTAAAAGATTATGGCGGTCATGAGAACGAAGTGAGTCCATCTTGTCAGGATTTTCACGTAACCCTTCGAGTCTTAAAAAAAGTGTCGTTTCCTGCATATCTTGCATATTCTTTTGCGGTTCTCTCTGATTGCTATCGATAAACGCATTAATCTCTTCGAATGAAGCGACCAGTCGTTCATCTTCATTTCGTGCCGGTGAGGATTTTGGTTTTACTTCCAATAGTCCCAACGGGTCATCGGCAAAAATTTCGAGTAATTTGAGAGTATTATCCATTAGGCTTGCATCTTCCGCTTGAGGTCTTTGAGGAATACAATCGCTTCTGCAAGACGTTTTTCTTGTGAATCCAATGCGTTCAGATCAGGCTGTTTTCCACGCTCTTTAATAAAGAGATTGATTTTAGGCCATAGAATGATGGCTTCTTCCTCGGTCATTTGAATACGGGTCGCTTCAATACTCTCCTGTATCAATTTGAGTGTTTGTGTCGTCACCGATTTAGAGAGAATTTCAAAAGCACGCTGAAATGGATTAATGCTATCGATCAGATCAATATGCAGATCATCGATATTAACAAATTTCCCTGCCATAGAAATAAATTGTTTACCGCCGCTCTCCTTGATTTCACCGTTTTTGATGACCGAATCGACGACAACATGCTGTCTGAGCTGTTCGACTTCATCATCGCTTAGATCAGGGTATTTGATTTTAATAATCTTAGGAATAAGTACTTTATTGATTACTTCGGGGTCAACATTCCCCGGCATCGCTTTGATCATCGTGTCATCTTGTAAAATCGTCGCTTTGAGGTCATTGAGATCGGATTCGATGATCTCTTCGACTCTTTTACTGGTTGGTTTTTTATACCCTCTAATTTTCATCTCTCCGGGTTTATTGCCCTCATTATCATTTTCCATACGAGGCTTGAATTTAAAATTCGGAGCCAATACCTGCTCCATCAACAATGAAGCCGTAATTGCTTTGAGCATATTATTAACAGAGAGTTTAACTTCAGGATTAGTAGCATCCGGCTCGGCGATAAGGTTCGTAAATTGTGCGTGCGTTTTATTTTCGCTGTCACGGGTGGCTCGACCGATGATTTGAATAATCTCGGTCAAAGAACCGCGATATGCTACCGTAAGTGCGTGTTCGCAATACGGCCAGTCAAATCCCTCTTTTGCCATTCCCAAGGCAATGATAAGATCCATATCATCGACCGAATCGATGTTTCTGAGATAGGTGACGATTTTTTCCCTATCTTTCGGATCATCATTGACCAAATCAGCCACCTTGATAATCTTATCGTCTCCATGACGTTTGACATAGATGACACCATCCTCATCGACACGTTCCACCACACCGATCATGTCCAAAATCGTATCGACCTCTTTATGCTTATCTTTGGTCGATTCCCCTGAATTAACGTTAGGGATATGGAGGATCGTTTTTTTATCGGTATCGAGTATCTCATTGATAGCTGACGTATATTTCCCCTGATAAAAGTGATACCCGATTCCCAATGATTTGAGATACTCATACCCGTTTAACTGCTCATAGTAGTTATAGGTGACTTTGGTAAATTTCGATTCATCTTCAGGTAAAAGAATCGGGATACTATCCCCTCGGAAATACGAACCCGTCATCGCTACGATGTGAGCATCTGATTTGGTCATAATAGAGCGTAGGAGTTCGCCCAAACGACTCTCACCATCCACCGATACATGATGAAACTCATCGATGGCTAAAAGAGTACCGTTAAACTTGCTCTCATCGAGTTGTTCAAAGGCGAAACGTAATGTCGAATGGGTACAGATGAGAATCTTTTCATCACTACTCAAAAACTTTTTAAACGCTTCGACTTTACTCCCCTCACCTCCGGGAATACAGAGATTATAAATCGGGTTTGGTTCCCAATCGGCATAAAATCCGTGCATCATCAAATTCGTCGTTCCGAATGATCCGCCGATAGAGCGTTCCGGCACGGCTACAATCGCTTTTTTAATCCCTTGATGGATAAGTTTATCCAGAGCGATAAACATCAATGCTCGTGATTTACCCGATGCCGGAGGAGCTTTTAAAAGAAGATATTGAGCGTTTCGCGCCGCGAATGATCGTTCTTGCATCTGACGCATTCCGTATTGATTTACAGAGGTGCTTTCTCCGGTTTGTGAATAGGTGACATCAACGATATTTTGCATCTATTTTCCCTTTAAGTTGTCTAAAATCTGTTTTCACATCCCAATAACCGCCTTTGGCACCACCAATTCTCTCAAGCTTACCTTGTTCTTTTAGTTTTTTAATTTGCCACTCAATACCTTTAACAGTGAGTTCTAGCTTATCTGCTAATTCTTGATTGGTAATTTTTGGGTTTTCACTAATCAATTCTAAGATTTTTACCCTAGTTTTTACCCTAGTTTCTTTGTCTTCTATTTTCTTTGGGGTATTATTAAAATAAAACTCCACCCACAAACCATTTAGCCATCTAAACTGCGGTGTGATTCCATTAAATTTTCGTGATTCTTCTATGATTTTTTCTATCCCTCTTCCCCAAGACTCGATATAGCCGGCTAAGAAAAAAGGAGCAGCAATAGCAGGATTGTGTGGCTCTGAGTTATGCTTTTGCATCAAGGTATCTATCGTCCAATGATGTGGTAAATCCCCAGCATTCCACATAAGTAATTTATCATCGTACACACTTATTTGGATAGTTTGTTGTGCGCTATAATCTTTATGAACTACCGCATTGATAAGAGCTTCCCTAAAGGCTAGTTCAGAGACAGGAAAACTCTCAACTCTTTGCACCCCTTCATAAGAGATGATTGCTTTTAGATACTTTGTAAATATAAGTTCCATCGCTTTATCTACTTGCTCGAAAAGATTTCCCTCTATAACATCTTGATAAACTAAATCGCTATTTGATTTAAAGTATCCTATTTTTATAGTACTTCCGGTTACATATTTTTGGGGATCTTTTGCAAAAAGTAAAGTTGCTGCTCGTTTGAGATAATCACCCTCTTTTAGATGAAGTTTATCTATCAGCACTTCATCACTCTCTTTTAAAAGTTCAGCATCTATTCTCTTCTTTTTTGAAGCTTTTTGGCGAAAGAGTTTAAATGCGAAAGGGTCTAAATCATCAAATCCAAAATAAGGTACAGGTACACCGTCCCATTTTTTACCTTGTCGTGAAAGTAAAAATTTATCAAGCGCAGCACCTTTTAGCTCTTGCGTGCTACTTCCACTTCTGTAGTAATACGAACCTTTATAGCTTATAGGGTATGGGTATTTATCTATGATGATTTCAAGGTACTCTTTATCTTCGTCTAGCATAAGATTGACATCTACCATGATGCCCAAAATATCTCGCACTTTGTTTGGTATATCTTCTAGGAGTTTTTTGGCATTATCAATGCCGATAATTTCACCATCATCATCTACACCGATATAGAGCTTACCACCGCCACTATTTGCAAAAGCACTAATAGTTTTGAGGTATTCATCTTTCCAGATTTGTTTAAATTCTATGTTTTGTGATTCATCCATTTGTAGTTTCATTTCAATCTCCCCAAAATCTCCAACGCATCCGTCTCAAATTTAGAAAACGCAAACCATTTTTTGCCCAAATCTTTGAGGCTTGCTCCGATGTGGTACATTTGTGTACTATCAATAATCAAAAATCTATCATGGGCGTTTTTAAACTCTAAAAGCTCGATATTTTGATATTGTGCTTGGTATTTTTGATAATCAAGTGCTAGTTGTTTGGTGATGGTTTGGGTATAAATTTTGATTTTGAGATAGGGGTATTTGCTAAAGAGGGTAAAAACACTATCGTC
>NZ_JBAQPS010000281.1:0-3440 GCF_049305995.1 Sulfuricurvum sp. | reverse complement strand
AAGAGAGACGTCTCCCCTCCTCTTTTAAATGACGCAAAAGGGCTAAATCGATACCGTTCGGATCATAAATCGCTCCGTCGCTGTCGCTACACGTGATCACAATCGCGCCGAGTTGCTGAAGTTTCTCTATCGTATGAATGGCGACATTCCCCGCACCACTCACCGTACAAATTTTCCCTTCTAACGACTCTTGCAACTCTTCTTTGAGCATCTCTCTAGCGAAATAGACAACCCCGTATCCTGTCGCTTGAGGACGCATCAACGATCCACCGAACGCATAAGGCTTACCGCTGAGAACCCCGTCATAATTGCGGGTAATGTGTTTGTACTCTCCGAACAGATATCCGATCTCTCGGCTCCCCACCCCTATATCCCCTGCCGGAACATCGACACGAGCACCGATATAAGGGTGAAGTTCACGCATAAACGCATGGCAAAATTTCATAATCTCGAAATCGCTTTTCCCTTTGGGATCGAAATCCGATCCCCCTTTGGCTCCACCGATCGGCAGTCCAGTAAGAGAATTTTTGAAAATCTGCTCAAAAGCTAAAAATTTCAATACCCCCGTCGTAACACTGGGATGAAATCTCAGCCCCCCTTTATAGGGTCCAAGAGAGTTGTTAAACTGGATACGGTAGCCGTTGTTGATATGCACCTGATTATGATCATCGAGCCATTGAACTTTAAACTGTATGATCCGATCAGAGGTAACAAGGCGTTCTAAAATGGCGAACTGTTCATAACGTGGATCAGTTTTGATGATCGGTTCGAGGGAAGTAAGGACTTCACTCACCGCCTGTAAAAAGGTATTGTCAGTTGCACAGTTAGATTTTTTGAGATTGGCTAAAATTTTTTCGACCATAAATGCTCCCTATCATCTCAGTAATTTTTATTTCATATGCTACTACTTCAATACTTTACTAAACTTGATGCTCTTTGACTCAATTAAGCTAACACTCTTTTTGACATGGTATAATTCCAAAAAAATAGTCTTTTCGGAGTGAATACGTGGAAAATCTTAGCTATTATGAAATATTAGAAGTCTCTAAAAATGCCAATGGGAACGAGATCAAAAAAGCCTACCGCAAAATGGCGAAACTCTACCATCCAGACCGCAATCCCGATGATGAGAGTGCAGAACACAAGTTCAAACTTTGCAATGAAGCCTACCAAGTTTTGAGTGATGATCAACAACGCAGTATTTATGATCGTTACGGAAAAGAGGGGCTTCAAGGTGGTGGGGGACGACGTTCTAGTGGTGGATTTGATGATTTAGGCTCTATTTTCGAAGAGATGTTCAACGGATTTGCAGGTGGAGGACGTGGACGCCAATCACGCGCACCAAGCGATAAATTTCCACTCGATATGGGTATCGATATGCGTATCAGCTTTAAAGAGGCAGTATTCGGATGTGAAAAAGAGGTCAAATTTAGCGCAAAAAGCTCATGTAAAACCTGTAAAGGAACCGGAGCCAAAGAGGGAAAAGTAACCAGCTGTAGTCAATGCGGAGGCAAAGGACAAGTGTATGTTCGTCAAGGGTTTATGACCTTTTCTCAAACCTGCCCTGCGTGTCACGGTGAGGGAACGATGGCAAGTGAAAAATGCGGTGATTGCAAAGGAAAAAGCTATACAGAGAGTAAAGAGAGTGTCACCGTTAAAATTCCTGCCGGTATCGATAATGGAAATCGTTTACGCGTTTCCGGTAAGGGGAATATTGGGAAAAGCGGTGTACGCGGTGATTTATACGTAACCTTCAGTGTTGAAGATGATAACCACTTTATCCGAAACGGTAACGATATTTATCTCGAAGTCCCAATATTTTTTACCCAAGCGGTTCTCGGTGAAGACATCATAATACCCTCTCTCAACGGCGAATTAACTCTCGAACTCGAAACAGGAACCAAAGACGCTCAACAGTACCGTTTCCGAAATGAAGGGGTTTCCGATGTTCACGGACGAGGCAAAGGGGACCTTATCGCTCAAATCCATCTCACTTACCCCAATCGGCTCAATGCTGAACAAGAAGCCCTCCTTCAAAAGCTTCAAGAAAGTTTCGGAATCGAATCAAAACCGCATGAATCTCTTTTTGAATCGGCATTTGATAGGGTCAAAGGGTGGTTTAAATAAGATATAGTTATTATCTTTACGGCATTATAATTTTGTCGTAAGGTAGTTAGATTATGGAAAAGCGTCAAATCACTAAAATTTTTCTTGCTTTATCCATTATTTGGACAATACTTATATCTTTTTTCATCGGTTACATTATTTATCAAAAATACAATGAAATCAAATCACTGGCTCTACTCGAAGCACGTACAGGAATTAACAAAGATCTTGCATTTCGTACTTGGGTCGCGTCCAAAGGGGGAGTTTATGCCCCAATCGATAAAAATTCCCCTCCAAATCCCTATCTAAAAGTCCCTAATCGGGATGTCAATACAACAACCGGAGTACAGCTAACTCTTTTAAATCCGGCATATGCACTGCGCCAAGTTACAGAAAGCTACGGAAAATATTCAGGAGTTAAAGGACATCTCACCAGCCTGAAACTTATCAATCCTCATAATCAACCGGATCAGTGGGAAGATAATGCTCTTCACCGGATTGAAACATCTCGAAAAGACCTTTATGAAATCACTGACGGCACATTACGTTATATGCGCCCCTTTTTTATCGATCAAAAATGTCTAAAATGTCATGGGAATCAAGGATACAGAGTAGGAGATATACGTGGCGGACTCTCAGTCCAAATTCCGTTAAGTTACTATGATGAAATCTTTACATCAGGAATACAGGTCAGTGTTACAATCATTATCACTATGTGGTGTATAGGGCTTATTGGACTTTATTGGGGCTATCGATCTTCCTTTGAACGGATTAATGAAAAAATCAATCTTTACGAACAAAATCTTTATTCACTTGTTGCGCTAATCGAGCAACGAGACAACTATACTGCCGGACACGGTAAACGGGTTGGAGAATACTCTAGGCTCATCGGAAAACACCTTGGATTGGATGAAATACATCAAGAAGAGCTCTATCGAGCCGGTGCTTTGCATGATATCGGAAAGGTTGCCATTCCTGATTCTATTTTACTTAAACCGGGCAAACTTGAACCAATAGAGCGAAAATTGATCGAAGAACATGTCAATGCCAGCTATGAACTTCTCAGCAAAGTAGAAATATTTACTTCCATTGCTGAAATTATACGATATCACCACGAGCGGTTCGATGGTAGCGGTTATCCGTTTGGATTATCAGGGGATGCTATTCCTTTTAACTCTCAAATATTAGCGATTGCCGACTGTTTTGATGCAATGACAACCAATCGGATTTACAAAGGGCGAAAAGGGGTACATGAAGCGCTCAATGAATTGCAAACATCCTGTAAAAGTCAGTTTCACCCTGATATTATCACAGCAGCATTCAATGCTTTCTCC
>NZ_JBAQPS010000280.1:0-4475 GCF_049305995.1 Sulfuricurvum sp. | reverse complement strand
ATTTGGAGGTGATGGAACGGTTCCCGTGTTTAGCGACATAGGCACCCGATGCGGCAAGAACGAGGGCGACGGTGGAGCTGACATTAAAACTGCCGCTTTTATCTCCCCCTGTACCCACAACATCGATCAGTTTTGGCTTAAGCTCACTTGGTACTTCGAGGATGATCGAGTGACTTCGCATCACCTCTGCCGCCGTTGCAATCATCAAAGAGGAAGTAGATTCATTAAGAGGAAGAGTCGATAAAAATTCCCGCATCTCTTCATCACTCATGCGATGTTCAAAGAGAGCTTCAAAATCCGCGTTGGTAGCATTCATGAGAGTTCCTTGATATAGAGATTTTGTTGAGATTTTGGGGTCGATTTGATACTCGGGATGGCAAGCACTTCGTAGCGCATCTGTTTTTCGAGATACACGAGGGTGATAATATCCCCTACCGCCACGTTTTTAGCGGGTTTCACCGCTTTATCGTTGATGTAGACGACACCCTCACCGATCATATCCTGAGCAACGACACGGCGTTTGGTCAGATTAACGGCGTTTAAAAATTTATCGATTCGCAAATAGGTTCCGTAGTATTGAGTTTGAAGTGGTTATTGTAGGTAATGAAAGCTAAAAGAGAGGTAAGAGCGCAAAAATTGTTCCACTTATTTTATTCCGTTCATCCTGAGCTTATCGAAGGGTGTGTAGTTCATGGTTCGACAAGCTCACCACGAGCGGAAAAGTAAGTTATACAAGATATTTAAGAAGATGTATTTACATCTATAATTTTGATTCCTGACCTTCGATCAGGAAAATCGCATGAAGCTCCTTCAAAACCAATATTTTGGCAAATCAATTTATCATCACCCATATACTTAACAATAAATTCACTATCGTAGGAGCTACCCACATTACTTGAACGTTTTAAAATACATGAAGCAGTTTTTATTTCGCCAATTTCATTTTTAATGGTAATTTTAAGCGTACCCGGCGTATAACGTCCAGACGATAAAACATCACATGCACCAACATAAGAATATTTATTATGTGGTTTTGGCTCTAAAATTCCTCCACCTATTGGAAGAATTAATTCTTTATCATCATTGACAATTTTTAATATTGTGATATTGCCATCCGAATGATTCTCAATCTCCAATCCATGCCCTTCCCGATTAAAATCATAAAAATAAAAAAATCCAATCAATAGAATTAGACCAGCAAGTATCATCAATAATTTTATTTTCATTTACAACCTCCTTTTGTGATGAAACATTTAACTCCCAAACCCATTCTTAAAACACTTGAGGACAATCCTAGCAGTTATGATTAATCCGATCATAGCGACTATGATGACCAATAAAGACAAATACCACCATATTTGGCTGTTCTGAGAGTAAAATTTTATAGGATTGATTGGTATAGAGCACCGTAATACTACGTCTGCATTTATCTTTTTTACAGACGATTTTATGATATTTCAGTCGTGGATCGGTTTTGTTTTGGAGATAGAGATTAATCGTTTCATCAATTTGTTCAGCATTTAAAGCACCTGATTCGATCAGCTTACATTTTTGCCGTTCAAAAACGCTTTCAAAAGCGATTAGCTTATCGTTCAACTTTATAAAATCCCAATTCAACTTGCGCACGTACCAACAAGTCGTAAAAGATGGAAGCTTTATTAAAATATTGTTGAATTAACTCATTTTTAGATTTCATAGCGATCAACGGTTCAAATTCATCGATCAAATCATCCATTTTAATCACCATCGAATCAATCATAGTATTCGTTAGGTTCATATGGGAGTGATAATGGAGTAAATCCTCAAAAAAGACATAAGAAGCATTCAAAAGCATAATCCGCTTCACCACTTCTTCATTATCGGCAAGGGTATCAATATTACGCTCATAGTAGCTTCTATGCTCGATCAAACTATTGATATGTTGTGATAAATTATCCTGAATCGATGTGCTATACATAGTCTCAAGCATAATACTCACCACCCTTTTTGTTTTATCTATTGAGATATTCTATCGAATTTAACTAAAATTGCCAACTATACTCTTAACTACAAAATGGACGAGAACATCCGTATCAAAACAGATCATAAATTGATATCATCCGCAAGAGATGCGATATCTATTCTATGAGATATGTGGAGAGATTGTGTATCGTTAAATACGGCAAGATCGGCAATATGGCATGACTCAGAGAGCTCTTTTTTTTGTTCAGTCGAAAGCTCATCTAAATGTTCACCGTAGTCGATCTCATGTTCAACGATAAAACGCAATGCTTTTATCACTTCTTCTTGTGAATGTTTAAAAAAATGCTCGATTTTCGGTTCTTGAATAGATAAACTTATCATGATTCAACCCCTTATTTTTCTTGTTAAATATTTTATCTTATTTCGGCTAAATGAGAGTAAACCTTTTTTCTCCTGCATTTACTTAATATTATCCCGTTCGCCCTGAGCCTGTCGAAGGGTATAATAATGAGCTATGCTTCTACTTTGAAATGCGGTTACATTGATTGATCGTCTATTTTTTCTAACTTCCAACATGCATCTTTATATCGAAAAAAATAATTTGTTTGCCAACCAGTATCAGGTTTATTCAATATCAACTTAATTTGACTACTACTAAGTTTCTCTACTTTTTGCACTAAGCCGTTCTTCTTTTGATCAGCGATATTCATAATCAGTGGAAAATGAATATCTTTTCTATTAACTTTTTTGATGATCTGTTTTGGTTCAGGATCGGCATCAGCATCAAGATATATTTTGATTATAGATTCATCCGTAAATTTTTTTTGCGTGGCTATGTTTTCAGTATAAATTCGTAAAAATTCATCGAAGTTTTGAGACGGACATGACTTATTTTGTAAATCTTCTCCGAAAAGTGACATGGAAAACACTATAAAAATACTCACAATATTTTTCATAAATTTCCTTATTTAAAATTCACTTTATTATAACAAAATAAATTATTTTTAACTTGAAAACCCACTTTTAAAACTCTCTTTTTGAACAACAATCTGTTTTTGTTTCTCTTTGCGCGCCGTATCTTTTTCGACGAAGATTTTTTTACGTGTTTGCGGATCCATCTCGGTGTAGTACATCACCGCAGAGTACGTTCCTGGAGTCGGGGTAAAGACCTGCGCTTGTTCAGGATTCATCTTTAATTCATCACTCGTAAAGCGTTTCAGATCGTGCATATCTTTCTCGGTACATCCCGGATGGGCGGCGATGAGATAGTAGGTTAAAAATTGCTTTTTCCCCTCTTCGCGGTTGAGCTGATCATAGAGCTTTTTAAAATCGACAAGAGTCTGTTTCCCCGGTTTGTTCATCAAATGGAGAACATGATCGGAGGTGTGTTCAGGGGCGACTTTCATCTGTCCTGAGATGTGATGTTTCACCATCTCTTTGAGGTATTCATACCCTTGACGTTTATCTTCGTTGATGAGATCGTACCGCACCCCCGAAGCGACAAACGCTTTTTTGATCCCGCGCACTTCTCGCAAACGACGCAAGAGGTTGATAACACGGGTGTGATCGACCTTCATCGATTTGCACAGATGGGTGTCGTCGACACACCGCTGATGATCGCACGTTCCGTGCCCCAGCTTTTTGGCGCACTCATAGCCGTACATGTTTGCCGTGGGACCGCCGACGTCACTGATTATCCCTTTGAAATCTTTGTACTCGGTAAACTGCGTCGCCTCTTTTAGGATGGATTCCTCACTACGGGTGCGGATGGTACGCCCCTGATGAACCCCGATGGCGCAGAAATTACATTCTCCCCAGCACCCCTGATGGGTCATGATGGAGAATTTGATCGTCTCCAAACACTTCACAGCACCTTTGGGACGATGATATGGGTGAAGCTCACGGGTAAACGGCAAGGCACTCACGGCGTCCATCTCACCCTCATCCAAATAATCGGCGGGAGGGTTTTGGATCGCGTATCGTCCATCCACCTCTTGACACAGCCCGTTTGCCGAGATGGGGTCGTTATGGTTATAAAACATATCGAAGAGATCGATATAACGTTCTTTATTTTCCAAACACTCTGCATGAGATGGCAAGGTCAAATACCCATCACGAGGCTCTTTAGCGATATAACACACCCCTCTAATGTTATGGGGGGATTCACCGTTTGATAACGCTTTTGGAAGAGCGACTATCGCCCCTTCCCCCATTCCGTAAATCAGATAATCGGCTTTGGAATCAAAGAGGATCGGTTTGCGCAGTTTGTTCGTCCAGTAATCATAATGGGTAACACGGCGCAAACTCGCTTCGATCCCTCCGAGGACGATAGGAACAGTGTTTTTGAAATATTTGCGGATCAGGTTCGTATAAACCAACGTCGCACGATCAGGTCGCGCGTTATTAACACCGCCTGGGGTATAGTCGTCGCTGTTGCGGAATTTTTTGGTTGCGGTATAGTTAGAGACCATCGAATCGACGCTCCCGCCGCTCACCCCCCAAAAGAGTTTCGG
>NZ_JBAQPS010000279.1:0-4691 GCF_049305995.1 Sulfuricurvum sp. | reverse complement strand
AAAGGGGAAGCGAGCTTTAACAACCTCACCGACATCAGCGGTGCGGTGAAAATCGCGGCGGCGTTCGGGGATGAAAATGCGATCTGTATCGTCAAACACGGTAACCCGTGCGGCTTTGCAATCCGTGAAAACCTCCTCGATGCGTATACCGAAGCGCTCAAATGCGATCCGATCTCCGCGTTCGGCGGTGTTGTCGCGGTGAACGGTGTCGTGACAAAAGAGCTTGCAGAGAAAATGAACGAAATGTTCCTCGAAGTAATTATCGCAGGACGTATCGACGATGAAGCGCGCGCGGTGTTCGAGCCGAAAAAACGTCTTAAACTTTTCGAATACGGCAGTGATCGTATCGCCCTCAGCAACGACGCAATCGATTTCAAACACATTGACGGCGGGTTTGTATTCCAAGACGCTGACCGTGTAACGGTTGAAGAGATCAAAAACGCTAAATTGGTAACGAAGCACGTTGCGAGTGATGCTGCTATGAAAGATGCGGAGATTGCGTACAAAGTAGCGTCATTGACCAAATCAAACTGTGTCGTCTATGTCAAAGACGCGGCAATGGTAGCCGTCGGTATGGGGATGACTTCTCGTGTCGATGCGGCGCGCTGTGCTCTTCGTAAAGCCGAAGAGATGGGTCTGGATGTGAGCGGTTCAGCTCTTGCTTCTGAAGCGTTCTTCCCGTTCCGTGACTCTATCGACGCGGCGGCGGGTGCGGGTGTTAAAACGGTTATCCAACCGGGTGGTTCGGTACGTGATGAGGAAGTCATCGCGGCGGCGGATGAGCACGGTATGGCACTCTATTTCACAGGTGTTCGACACTTTCTGCACTAAGAATGATTGCGCCGCTATGGCGCAACTTTAAATCCCCCATAAAACCCTTGTCTACGAACTTTTCTTTTTAACCTTGATTGACATTGACTCAAACTTAGTGCTATAATTTTTAACAAATAACTAGCTATGATTTTAATAGGATACAACTATGTCTAAAAGTTTATACACTACTCTCGAAATCGCTCCCGGTGCAAGCGAAGCCGAGATCAAAAAAGCGTACCGCAAGCTTGCACGTCAGTATCATCCCGATGTGAACAAAGATCCTGCGGCAGAAGAGAAATTTAAAGAGATTAATGCCGCGTATGAAGTCCTCAGTGACAAAGATAAGCGTGCAAAATACGATCAGTATGGCGACTCGATGTTCGGCGGTCAGAACTTCCATGATTTTGCTCGCGGTCAAGGCGGGAATGTTGATTTGGATGAGATTTTACGCAGTATGTTCGGTGGCGGCGGTGCCGGAGGATTTGGCGGAGGCGGTTTCGGCGGCTTTGGTGGTGGAGGATTCGGAGGGGGTGGCTTCGGCGGTGGGATGAACCTCGATATCGATGCCAATGTTACCGTTCCCTTTGCCGTAGCAGTTCTCGGTGGAAAACACTCGATCAGCCTCTCGGGAGAGAGTTTCGACATTAAAATCCCTGCTGGGATCAAAAGCGGTGAAAAGCTCCGTGTTCGCGGAAAAGGGAAAAAACACGGCTCTCAAGTGGGTGATTTGTATCTACGGATCGATGTTGCCGCGAATCCTGAGTATGAGCGTGAAGGGGACAATTTGGTCAAAACCTTCAATGTTCCTCTCTATGCGGCACTTTTCGGCGGAAAAGTAGCGATTCAGACATTGGAAAAAGAGGTGACTCTAAAAGTGCCTGAAAACACCAAAAACGGTCAACGTTTCCGTCTCAAAGAGATGGGGGTACTGAACCGTCAAAGCAATGTGCGTGGCGATTTGTATCTCAAAGCAAATATTGTCCTCCCTCCTGTCGATAAAATCGATGCGGATTTGGTTGAACAAATGAAAAAATCTCTTCCACAGGAGTAGGGTATGCACCATTTTGACGAACCGGTTTACATGATCAGTATTGTTGCCAAGATTTTGGATATTCATCCGCAGACCCTTCGTCAATATGAACGGGAAAATTTGATCGCACCCTCACGATCGGACGGACGTATCCGTCTTTATTCTCAGCGTGACATTGAAAAGATCAAAATGATCCTCCGATTAACACGTGAAGTAGGGGTTAACCTCGCCGGTGTCGATGTGGTAATCCGTCTCAAAGATAAGATGGAGGCGATGGAGCAGGAGATGATGGAGTTGCGCTCAGAAATCGCACGTATGCGAAGCTCTAGCGGTGTCCCTCCCGAAAAATCGCTCGTTACCAAGCGTAGTATTTACGAAATGGTCATTTTCGATGACGATATTCTCAAATAATGGCAACTAATCCGAGTATTCATGAGAGCTGGAAAGAGGCGTTAAAAGCTGAATTTGCTCATCCGTATATGGAGGAGTTGAAAGCCTTTTTGGTCGAAGAGAAAAAAAACTACACGATTTTCCCGCAGGGGAGTAATATCTTCAATGCGTTTAATTCCACCCCGTTTGAGAATGTCAAAGTGGTTATTTTGGGTCAAGACCCTTATCACGGAGCAGGGCAAGCACACGGTTTATCATTCTCGGTACAGCAGGGTATTCCTCTCCCGCCGTCTCTCCAAAATATTTTTAAAGAATTGGTGAGTGACATCGGATGTGAGTATCCTAAAAGCGGTGATTTGAGCCATTGGGCACGTGAGGGGGTATTACTCCTCAACACTCTCCTCACTGTCCGCTCAGGCGAACCGTTTTCCCATAAAGAGCGGGGATGGGAAAGATTTACCGATCAAGTGATTCGAACATTGAGTGAACAGCGCGAACACATTGTTTTTATCGGGGCACCTGCGGGGAAAAAAGCGGCTTTAATCGATGAGTCTAAACACTTAATTCTCAAAGCACCCCATCCTTCACCGCTCTCATCGTATCGGGGATTTTTCGGGTCGAAGCCGTTTAGTCATACGAACCGTTATTTAAAATTAAATGGGATACTACCTATACAGTGGTGTTTATCTACTGGATTCTAAATACAGCTGTGATCGGTAAGTGGTCTGAGTATCCTTCTCCTATATGTGTCTTAGGGTATCGTTTAGTCTGTTGCCAGCGGTAGGGTTTCCCTTTGTAAAAGAGAAAATCGGCTTCAAAACGTTGAAAACTCCCTCGGACATACTCTAGTCCTTTTCCATCTGCGAGAGAGGGAGAGATAACCATATTATCGAGTGCCTCCCCTTTGCCTCTGTACTGATGGCTCCATCGTTGTTTTTCTTCGACCTCATACCAAAGATTATAGAGATGTCCGTCATTGTTTTTGAGGGATGTGTAGGTGATAGGATTTTCGTCGTCATCGATGGTTTTGAGGATATGATTGATTCCGGTTATCCCCTCGGTATCGTTGTGTTTACGGCTTTTTAAAAACGTTTTGTACTCTTCGTAATGGGAGTTGAAATCTCCTAAAAGCACATAAGGCTCATCATCCGGCAACTCGCTTAAACGGATTGCGAGGCGTTTGGCACTGAGGATACGTTGACTCTCTGAACCGCTTTTCGATTTCCAATGATTGACAAATACCCGTAATATTTGACCATTGATCTCAATTTTTCCTTCTAAAATATCACGATAATGTCCATTGTATGAGACTGGATGTCGAAATCCGCTCAGGATCGGATAACGGCTGAGTAACGCGCAATTGACGGTAGAATTTTTATTACGTGCGAAAAGATGATAACGGTAATAAAGCCCTTGACGATTGAGTTCGGCCTTGAGAGCTTTGAGTGCAATTTCGGATTCAATCTCCTGTAAGGCGATAATATCGGCATTAACCTCACGGATTACTTGTGCACTATTGCGTAACTTTGATCGATACATCTCCTGTGTCCATCCCCAATCACCGTTAGGGATATACTCTTCATACTCGTTACCGTCATAGTTCATATCAAAGAGATTTTCAACATTGTAGCTCGCTATTTTCACCTCTACCCCTCCTAGAAATGAGATTAATACCGTTAAAAATAATACGATTTGCATTTATTCGATCCCGCTGAGACGAAGGAGATTTTTAGAGTCGCATTCGCGCCCCATCATCTCTACAAACAGCTCTTGCATACTTTGTGATCCCCCCTTTGCAAGGACGATCTCTTTGTAGCGACGGGCAAGTTCACTTCCGAAAACTCCCTCATCGACGATGGCGTAATAGGCATCGGCACTGAGCACCTCCGCCCATTTGTAGCTGTAATATCCCGCACTGTATCCGCCGCTAAAGATATGGCTGAAGCCGTTTTGGAATTTATTATAAGCTGGGGGTTTGATGAGTGCCGTACGCTCTCGGATCGAATCGAGGAGAGTTTGAATCTCATCGCCTTGATAGAGTTTGGAATGGAGCTCGAAATCGAAAAGAGAAAACTCAATCTGTCGAAGCATAAACATACCGCTTTGGAAGTTTTTGGCTCGGATCAGTTTCTCGATCATTTCATCGCTGAGGATTTCAGCATTCTCATGATGTTTAGCAAACAGTTTCAGCACTTTCGGCTCATAGGCGAAGTTTTCCAAAAATTGCGACGGAAACTCCACCGCATCCCATTCGACCCCGTTGACTCCGCTCACCCCGTGCTCTTTGACCTTGCTCAACAGATGGTGGATTGTGTGTCCCATCTCGTGAAAGAGGGTGACGACATCATCGTGTCGCAGCAGTGAGGGAGAGGTTTCGGAGGATGGGGGGAAATTACAGACGACAAACGCGCTGGAGAGATGGGTGCATCCTGCACTGTCGCAGTGGTGGGTTTGAAAG
>NZ_JBAQPS010000278.1:0-7440 GCF_049305995.1 Sulfuricurvum sp. | reverse complement strand
GATGAAGTATAAAACTATAATGCTGGATTCCCAACCGAGTTGGGAATGACGAAAGTTTTTAGGCCGCTTCGTTAGAACCGTGGCGGATATTTCCAATATTTTGGTTTTCGTAGAGATCGGCAATCGGAAAGCACAGATCGTAATCATTCCACTCTAAATCACCATCGGTGATCGAAAAGTTTTTAAAAATTGCTAAATCAGAATATTTGGCGATATGCGGGTTAGTGGATGAGAGGATAAAATTTTCAAAATCGATGGTTTGGGTCGTTTTGTCATTAAAGTGCAAACGAAGTTTGTACCCATTTAGATAATCAGCGTTTTCAATGAGGATGATTTGATCGTTAGTAATCATTTTACTTTTCCTTCTATTTTGATGCAATTGATTTGTTTATGTAACACAAAATAATCGATCCACTTTTGGACTATTTCACTCTGAAACGTTTCAACTAATTTTTGGAACTCTCTGAGTTCATTTGATGGTAAAGGTCTTTTCCCTTTAACCTCTTTGATAATAATCTTAGAAATTTTACCATCGATGATAATAAATTCGGCTTTGGACTCATATCCTTGATATTTACCATGAACATGTACAGGTTCGTGTTCGTTGCTATAGAAAAGTATTGAAATCCCTAAATATTCAAAAATTTTGGGCATCAATACTCCTTTTTGATATGACAAAAGTATAGCAAAAAAATGTACTATCTCCCTCTTGTTCCGTAAAAATAAGCCTCTTCCTTATTATCGATATGATCAGGTATTTCTAGGTGTATCGGCTTTTCGATCGGGGATGCAGTATATTTGGTGATTCGATTAAAAGTTTCATCTTCTAAACTCAACAATTGACTTTCGAGTATCCGAAGTTTGTGTTTAATCTTATCTGAAAGAATAACGATTTCCTCATAATAAAGTACGGAGAGCTCGATCTCGTGTTCACTCGCTTTGCTTTTACCTCCGATGAAACCGCCTAAAAGATTTTTCTTTTTATAGTAGATTAGATAAATTTTCATGTATTTGTCATGTAATGTGAGAAATAATTCCTCGATATCCTCAATCACCATCCGAGAGGTTCCTATAGTAAAGAGCATTGCTTCGTGATAAAACCAGATACCGAATTCTGAAGCGGTAGCATCGAGTGTGATTTGCTTTTCATTAACGTTGATTCCCGAAACCAAAAGCTTGATAGTGTTGACCCAACGGATATGGGCTGTACGTGCTTGATGGAGATTGCGAATGAAGTGTTCTTTGCTGCTCATCTCTGCCCTCTTATATGTAAAAATATTTGAGAGTTTAGCCATTTATAGAAAGTAAAAAGTATTTTGGTAGATTATTTTTTAATCAATAGATTGTTTATATGCCCCTGCAAAACTTATTCCTACAAATTTGTTCGTAACGTGTAGTTTTGTTGCTGTGATTTAGAAAATGTCGCAAAAAAACATAGAACACCCCTTGCATCAACCTAAGTGAAGTTCAAAAATAAGGGGATAACATGGCTGGAGCAGCTAGCTTGCGACAAATCGCGTTCTACGGAAAAGGTGGGATTGGTAAATCTACCACATCTCAAAATACATTGGCAGCAATGGCACACTATTTCGATAAAAACATTATGATCGTTGGATGTGATCCAAAAGCGGATTCAACTCGTTTGATTCTTCACGAGAAAGCACAAGATACTATTCTTTCTCTTGCAGCAGAGTACGGCACTATCGAAGATGTTGAGATGGAACAAGCTCGTCTTTGGGGTAAAGGTTTATTTGATAAAGAAACTCCGGGCGGTTGGATCAACTGCACAGAGTCAGGCGGACCAGAGCCAGGAGTAGGTTGTGCAGGTCGTGGTGTTATTACAGCGATTAACTTCCTCGAAGAAGAGGGCGCTTACGATGAAGAAGGTCTTGATTTCGTCTCTTATGACGTTCTTGGTGACGTTGTTTGTGGTGGATTCGCTATGCCGATTCGTGAAGGTAAAGCACAAGAGATTTACATCGTAATGTCAGGTGAAATGATGGCGATGTACGCGGCTAACAACATCTCTAAAGGGATTTTGAAATACGCAAACACTGGTGGAGTACGTCTTGCAGGTCTTATCTGTAATGCTCGTATGACCGATAAAGAGTACGATTTGGCACTTGAGCTTGCTCAACGTATCGGAACTCAATTGATCCACTTCGTACCACGTAACAACATCGTTCAACATGCTGAACTACGTCGTATGACCGTTGTTGAATACAGCCCATACTCTGACCAAGCTCGTGAATACAAAGAGCTTGCTCGTAAAATCGTTTATAACGATATGAAAATCATCCCTACTCCAATCAGTATGGATGAGCTTGAAGACTTGTTGCTTGCATTTGGTCTTGAAGACGAAGTTGACGAAAGCCAAGTCGGTAAAGCGGCAGAAGCGTAAAGAAAAAGGTTCCTCTTTTGAGGGATCTTCAATGTCCGTCATGAAAATGACAAATAACATCTTGTTAATAATGAAAAGAAAACAACAGAAAAAGGAGATTAGATGTTTGTATTAGGTTTTCACTTCCCAGCTTCAATGGGGAATAAAGTTCCAGACGAAATGGTTGCAGAAAAAATTGCCGATGTTGATATCAGCGACGTTAAAGAGATCAAACTTTTGATGGGTACAAAAGACAAAGATAAAGAGTGGTTGAGCTATACCAACAACACTACATTTTTGTTCCGTGCATTGGTTCATTACTTCAAAGAAGAGAACCCTGACAAAGCACAAAAATACATGATCTACATGAACCGTTACCAAATGTCTGAAATCTCTAAACGTGTAGATGCAGCTGATGATGAAACAATGAAATTGTGTCATAACCTTGATTCGATGGAACAATTCCGTATCGAAGTCGCGTAAGGAAGGGGTGTATTATGGGTCCAGAAACACTAGAAGCTAAACAAAAAGCGGCCATTGAAGAGATCTTAAAAGCGTATCCTGAGAAAGCGGCGAAAAACCGTGAAAAACATCTCGGTGTCGGAACTCCAAATGATGAAAATCAAAAAACGTGCGGTGATGTCCGCTCTAACAAAAAAACCGTTCCAGGTGTTATGAGCCAACGCGGATGTGCTTATGCAGGGTCTAAAGGGGTTGTATGGGGTCCGGTCAAAGACATGATCCATATTTCTCACGGTCCAATCGGATGCGGTCAATACAGCCGTGCAGGTCGTCGTAACTATTACATCGGTGTAACCGGTGTTGATACATTCGTAACGATGAACTTCTGTTCGGATTTCCAAGAGAACAACATTGTTTTCGGTGGAGACAAAAAATTGGGCATCTGTATCGATGAAATCGAAGCACTTTTCCCACTCAATAACGGTATCACGGTTCAATCCGAGTGTCCGATCGGTTTGATCGGGGATGATATCGCTGCGGTGGCTAAAACCAAAGCAAAAGAGATTCATAAAACAATCGTTCCGGTAAACTGTGAAGGGTTCCGTGGTGTTTCTCAATCACTGGGTCACCATATCGCAAATGACACGGTTCGTGACTATATCTTCGAAGGTGACCTCAGTCACATCGATATCAGTGATGTTACACCGACTGAGTACGACGTTGCGATCATCGGGGACTATAACATCGGTGGTGACACATGGTCAAGCCGTATCCTTCTTGAGGAGATGGGTCTTCGTGTTGTTGCACAATGGTCAGGTGACGCGACAATGAAAGAGATGGCATTGACACCTAAAGTTAAATTGAACTTGCTTCACTGCTACCGTTCAATGAACTATATCAGCCGTCACATGGAAAAAGAGTTCGGGATTCCTTGGATCGAGTATAACTTCTTCGGACCGTCTCAAACGATCAAATCACTTCGCAAAATCGCGTCGTTCTTTGATGAGACTATCCAAGCAAAATGTGAAGAAGTTATCGCTAAATACCAACCGATGATCGATGCGGTTATCGCGAAATATAAACCACGTCTTGAAGGGAAACAAGTAATGTTGTTCGTTGGTGGTCTCCGCCCTCGTCACGTTATCGGTGCCTACGAAGATTTGGGTATGGAAGTAATCGGAACAGGATATGAGTTCGCTCATGATGATGACTACAAACGTACAAAAGAAGAGATTTTCCGCTCAACTGTTATCTATGATGACGTTAACGAGTATGAACTCGAAGCATTCGTTAAAAAACTTCAACCGGACCTTGTAGCTTCAGGGATCAAAGAGAAGTATGTATTCCAAAAAATGGGTCTCCCATATCGCCAAATGCACTCATGGGATTACAGCGGTCCATACCACGGATACGACGGATTCGCGATTTTCGCACAAGATATGGATTTAGCAATTAATTCACCTGTATGGGCTCACAGTAAAGCACCATGGGAAAAGGAAGGTTGAGACGATGCAAGAAGTAGAAAAAATCGTAAACGGGAAAGACCTGTTTAAACGCCCAGAGTACAAAGATGTACTCGCAAACAAAAAACAATTCGAATCCTCTATGCTCGCAATCAACCCTGCGAAAGTAGAAGAGATCGCTGAGTGGACAAAAACATGGGATTACCGTGAGAAAAACCTTGCTCGTGAAGCGATCACCGTCAATCCGGCAAAAGCATGTCAACCTCTCGGGGCTGTCATGGTTGCACTCGGGTTCGAGGGTACTATGCCTTACGTTCATGGTTCTCATGGATGTGTAGCGTATTTCCGTTCATATTTTACCAAACACTTCAAAGAGCCGACTCCTTGTGTTTCTGACTCTATGACTGAAGATGCTGCGGTATTCGGTGGTCTTGTAAACATGAAAGAGGGTCTTAAAAACTGTGCTGCAGTGTATAAACCTAAAATGATCGCTGTTTCAACTACCTGTATGGCGGAAGTTATCGGGGACGACTTGATGGCGTTCATCATCGCGGCAAAAGAAGAGGATAAAGGTGAGTTTTTAGCAGCTGATTATCCGATTCCATACGCTCATACTCCTTCATTCGTAGGAAGCCATATCACGGGTTATGACAACATGATGCACGGTATCATGTCTCAACTCACTGAAGGAAACAAAGGTGAAACGAAACAACGTATCAACATCATTCCTGGTTTTGAAACGTATATCGGAAGCCTTCGTTCAGTAAAAAGCATCGTAGAAGCGTTCGGCACAGACTATATCATGTTGGGCGACCACTCTGATCAATGGGATATGCCAGCAGGTAACTACGAAATGTTCCAAGGCGGAACAAAATTGGATGATGCAAGAGATTGTATCAATTCAAGTGCAACGATCTCATTGCAAAAATACGCAACGTCTAAAACTATGAAAATGGTCGAAAAACGTTGGAAACATGCTGGTGGATGCTCTAACCCGGTCGGTCTCAAAGGGACGGATGAGTTCGTTATGAAACTCGCAGAATTAACAGGAACACCAGTTCCACAAAAACTAAAAACTGAACGCGGTCGTCTTGTTGATGCTATGCAAGACAGCTATCCGTACATGCACGGTAAAAAATTCGCTATCTGGGGTGATCCTGACTTCCTAATCGGTGCAGTATCATTCCTCCTTGAGATGGGTGCAGAACCTACTCACGTTCTTTGCCACAATGCACCAAACGGCTGGGAAGCTGAGATGAGAGCGTTGCTTGATACATCTCCGGCTAAAGATAGCCTAAACGTATGGGCTGGTAAAGACTTGTGGGCAATGCGTTCACTCTTGTTCACTGAACCTGTCGATTTCATGATCGGTAACAGCTATGGTAAAGAGTTGATGCGTGACACTGGTACTCCGTTGATCTACATCGGATTCCCAATCTTCGACCGTCACCACCTACACCGTTACTCTATCAGTGGGTACGATGGGGCGTTGAACCTTCTTACTTGGATCACGAACAAAGTTCTTGACCAATTGGATGAAGATACCAAAGGTATCGCAACAACTGACTATTTCTTCGACCTCGTCCGCTAAGGACACTCGTCCCCGTTCATGGGGACAAACTTCATTGTTTCTCGTCATTTTCTCCCTTTGGGGAGATTTTTATTGAGCGTTTTATTTAAACGTTGAATTAAAATTATCGTCATCCTCGGACTTGATCCGGGGATCCATCTTAAAAAAAGAGCTGGATTCCCGCCTACGCGGGAATGACGGTTTCAAGGATTATTTATGGCCGGTGTACAGGATAAACTAAAAGCAGAACTCATGGTCGAAATCTATGCGAGTATAGATCGTATCTATGATTCGATAGAACAGCATTTTGATCTTGATGAAATCCGTCGCACCACTGTCATCAAAAGTCTTAACACTCTAAAAGATGAGCTCTATTTTGTCGTCAGCACAACATCCCTTTCCTAATTTATTTGATAGAAATGTTTCAATTATTCACATGAAAGATGTATATTTTTGACTTTTCATTCAAAATTCAATTATCTCTTCTATAAAGACTTATCATCAGAATAGATACGCAGAAGGGACATAGTCATGATATTGACGAAAAAAATGACAGTGTTACATCGAACGGTGTTGTGGTTAGCGGTTATAGCTATCATTTTTTTCTTGCTCCTTCTCTCTATTCTTTGGGAACTTGAACATAATGTTCAAAAAGGAGATGATCCTTCGACAGATTTGATCATTTTGTATTTCATCGGTATATCTATTGTGATTGGATTAATCATTAAAGTTTTTCGTTCTTTTATTAAACCGATTACAGAGTTGAGTGAAAATGCTTTGAAAATAGCGGATGGGGATTATGATGTTCATTTTAATATTGAACGTTACGATGTAGAGTGGCAACTTTTAATGCGGATATTTAATCAGATGTCCTCTGAAACCCAGCAAAGAATAGATCAACTTAACACTCAAAACGAAGTTTTACTAGCGTACAAAGAACAGATTGAAATTCTCAATAAACGATTATCGAAGAAAATTAATATCAAATCTAAACAACTGCGAGAATACATCAATATCATTGATCATTATGTGATTACCTCTCAAACCGATATCAATGGTATTATCACCTACGCATCGGATGCATTTTGCAAGATTAGCGGTTATGCAAGAGAAGAACTTATTGGAAAAAATCACAGAATTATTCGTCATCCCGATATGCCCGTAGAGTTTTTTGAAGATTTGTGGAATACGATCAGCACCGGAAAAATCTGGACGGGTGAGATTAAAAATCGTAAAGCTGATGGAGGATATTATTGGGTGGATACAACGATTTCACCCAATATAGAAAATGGAAAAATCGTTGGTTATACAGCGGTACGACATGATATTACCAATCAAAAATTAATCGAAGAGATGAGCATTACCGATTCAATGACTGGCTTATACAATCGGCGTCATTACATTAAAGTTATTGCAGACGAGATGAACCGTGTTAGACGGTATGGTACATCGTTGGTACTGATGATGATTGATGTGGATAACTTCAAACTTTATAACGATACCTATGGACATCATGCGGGTGATGATATTCTAATTCATGTAGCCGAGGTTTTAAAATTCTACAC
>NZ_JBAQPS010000277.1:0-10222 GCF_049305995.1 Sulfuricurvum sp. | reverse complement strand
CTCTCAGACTGTTTGGATGTTCCAAAATTAGGTAAAATTTTAGTAAAATTTTTAGTAAATTATGAACCCCTCACAATCCCCAAGGCAACGGCATTTCAAAGCTCTATTTTTGGTTGTTTTTTAACCTACTTTTTACGTGCAAAATAGAGGGTAGGATTTTATCGATGAGGTACGTTTCAAAAAGTAACGAGTATAAAGAAAATTCAGAATAAAAAAAGAGGGTAAAAAGTGGGATTTTTGAGTGAGTATTTAAAGAGATATGTAACCCTTTATGTAACCCATAGTTTGAAGAAGTATACCGAAGCCCATAAAATAGGGGTTTTTCGATGGTGCGGATGAAAGGACTTGAACCTTCACACCTTGCGGCACCAGATCCTAAGTCTGGCGTGTCTACCAATTTCACCACATCCGCATAAAAAAGTCTAAGGTGGTACGCCCTAGAGGATTCGAACCTCTGACCGATGCCTTAGAAGGGCATTGCTCTATCCAGCTGAGCTAAGGACGCACGAGTTACTATGGTGCGCCCGATAGGGTTCGAACCTATAACCTACGGATCCGAAGTCCGTTACTCTATCCAGTTGAGCTACGAACGCACAATCGCCTTCTAAAACATCGCGTATCAAAGGAGTTTCAAACCAGAAACAAATGGGGTGGAATATGGGAATCGAACCCACGACCCTCAGAACCACAACCTGATGCTCTAACCGACTGAGCTAATTCCACCATTTATAAATAAAGAATCTGCTTGAAAACGATACTAAAAAAGAAAAAACATGGTCGGGGCGAGAGGACTCGAACCTCCGGCCCCTTGGTCCCAAACCAAGTACTCTAACCATACTGAGCTACGCCCCGACCTTCATCTAATTTACCCGAGTGAGCTAATTAGTGAGGCGAAATTATAGTCGAAAATCCAATTATTGTCAAGAGATGTGCGTAAAAATGTGAATAAACCGATTGATTTATATGGTATAAAGGGTCTAAAAATCTTAAAAGCAGGTGAAAATGATGTATAATTGACTCTTATTGTAAGCAGGATTGCAGTACACCGTTAGATTGAGTGTAGGAGGGGAAATGAAAAGTATTTTTCATAAAAAGGATATGTCCGGTTCAACCGGAGAATTTAAACGCAGTTTGGGGCTGATGGATGTAACGTTTATTGGGGTCGGTGCTGTTATCGGTGCAGGGATATTTGTCATTACGGGTCAAGCTGCGGCGACGATGGCGGGTCCCGCAATCGTATTATCATTTTTATTGGGAGCGGTAATGATCGGTATTACGGCTCTCATTTATGCGGAGCTGAGTTCTGCCTATCCGGTAGCGGGGAGTGCGTACAGTTTTACTTTTGCGTCGCTGGGGGAAGTCTTTGCGTGGTTTGTCGGGTGGAATTTGTTGCTCGAATACGGGGTGGCTACGGCGGCGGTGGCTACGGGATGGTCTGGATATTTACGTCGTTTTTTAGAAAACAGCATGAATATTCATATTCCGCAAGCCCTCAGTGGTGCGTATAATCCGAGTGTGGGAACGTACATTGATATTAGTGCATTTGGAATAATTTTGGCCATTTTTGTCCTTTTGGCAATAGGGATAAAAGAGAGTGCTAAGGTAAATACGGCAATTGTATTTATCAAATTGGCTGTATTGGTTACCTTTGTCGCGGTCGGATTACCGCATGTTGATTTTAATAACCTTTCAAATTTTTTCCCTTTTGGATGGGAAGGAGTTTGGCACGGTGCGGCGTTGATTATTTTTGCCTATCTTGGATTTGATGCGATCAGCACGGTGGCCGAAGAGACCAAAAATCCTGAGCGTAATATTCCATTAGGATTGATCCTCTCATTGGCACTTAGTGTTGTATTCTTTATCCTTGTAAGCTTTACCCTTACGGCAATCGTCCCGTATCAAGAGTTGAATGTTCCTGATGCTCTTGCCTTTGCACTTTATAGAGTAAATGAACCTTTTGCCGCAAATATTATTGCATTGGGTGCGGTTATTACGATTACTACGGTTATGTTGGTTATGGGTCTTGGATTTACCCGTATCCTTTTTGCTCTTGCACGAGATGGGCTTCTTCCTAAGGTATTGAGTGAAATTCATCCAAAGTTCAATACTCCGTATAAAGCGACGTTGATCGGCGGAGCAATTTTGAGCATTATGGCAGGACTTATACCTCTGAAAACATTGGCCGAATTAGTGAATATCGGAACTCTTTTTGCCTATTTGATGGTTGCCGTGGCAATTATTGTTTTGCGTCGTCAAAATACGATTCAACCCTCTTTTAAAGTACCCGCATTTAAAATTTTAATGCCAATCAATTTTATCTTAATTATTTTTATGATGGCGGGATTGCCGTTTGATACGTGGCTCCGTTTTATTGGTTGGTCAATAATCGGAATGTTGATTTATGCTTATTACAACACTAAACGTACAAAGGCTGAATGATGACAGTATCAGTATGGCGTCAAGTGTTGACGCTCCCCGTTATCGTCATTGCGATGGGATATTTTGTCGATATTTATGATTTGATTTTATTTGGAGTTGTTCGTGTCGAGAGTTTGACGGAGCTGGGGTTGAATAAAGATGGTGTTACCCTGTGGGGATCGATTATTCTCAATGCTCAAATGGCAGGAATGCTCATAGGGGGAATACTATGGGGGATTTTAGGGGATAAAAAAGGGCGGCTCTCGGTACTGTTCGCGTCGATTATCCTCTATTCGGTGGCAAATACACTTAATGCGTTTGTGAGCAATGTCGAGCAGTATGCGCTGCTGAGATTTATCGCCGGTATCGGTTTGGCGGGTGAACTGGGGGCCGGGGTGACGCTCGTCGCCGAAATCCTCCCTAAAGAGCTACGTGGGTATGGGGTGATGGCGATTGCCGCGTTTGGTGTCCTAGGTGTTGTTGCCGCGAACATTGTAGCCGAAAACTTCGCGTGGCGGAACGCTTACATCTTCGGTGGGATTCTAGGCTTTTTACTGTTGGTTCTACGATTTCGCGTCCGAGAATCAGAAATGTTTCAACACCAGGTCAGTGATGATATCAAGCGAGGGCACTTTTTTGCCCTCTTTAGCCATAAGAAGCTTTTCAGTAAATACATCAAAGCAATCGTGATCGGGATGCCGCTGTGGTATGTTGTCGGGGTTTTGGTGATGTTTTCTCCTGAGTTTGCTAAAGCGTTGGAGATTAGTGGTGAAGTGAGTGCTGGGCAAGCGCTGATGTACACCTATATCGGTCTTTCGGTCGGGGATTTAGCCAGCGGATATCTTTCACAGCAGATGCAAAGCCGTAAACGTGCCTATACGATTTTTATGGGACTCTCGGTTGTGAGTGTTTTTTACTATTTCACCTTATCCGGTGCTACGGCAGAGTCGTTTTACGTTGCGGTATTTTTATTGGGTGTTTTCTGTGGATATTGGGCACTCTTTATCACAATGGCGGCAGAGCAGTTCGGAACGAATATCCGTGCTACCGTGGCAACGACGGTTCCTAATTTCGTACGCGGTTCGGTGGTTCCGATTACTTCGAGCTTTATGCTTTTAAAAGAGAGCATGGGAGTTTTGGGTTCCGCCGCAGTTGTGGGATCAGTTGTGTTTACGATTGCTTTGGTGGCGCTCTATTTTACGCGTGAGACGTTTCATGAGGATTTGGATTACATAGAAGCTTGATGTACTTTTCTTTTTAGAAAAGAAAAGTACGCAAAAGAAAAGCGCCCTCACACCAGAACGCTGGCGGTACGCTTTTGCCCTTCGGCAAGCGACCTTGCTCTTGGTGTGGTGTGAGGGCAAAATATTTTATTTGCATAATTTTCGCAAAGCGAAAATAAATAAACAAATCTCCGTGATCCAATACAAAGAGCCGTTCCGGAGGCAGTAGTGCCGAGAGGGACGAGCGTTCTTGGATCGCGGTATGCTCTTTTGCTACTTTTCTCGCTAATAGAGAAAAGTAGAGAGAGGTCATTAAAACTGGATCATCCCATCAACTGGAGATGAAGCAGTGGCGTAAGGACGTTTCGGTATACGTCCTGCGAGATAACTCAAACGCCCTGCTATCACCGCATTCTTCATTGCTTCCGCCATCATCATCGGATTTTGCGCTTGTGCAATCGCTGTGTTGGTTAAAACACCATCTGCTCCGAGTTCCATCGCTAACGCTGCATCACTGGCACATCCGATCCCCGCATCGACGATAATAGGCACTTTGACCGCTTCACGTACAAACACGATGTTATATTTGTTTTGAACTCCCAACCCTGAACCGATAGGGGCGGCGAGAGGCATGATCGCGTGAGCACCCGCATCTTCGAGACGGCGTGCCATGATCGGATCATCCGAGGTGTATGCCATGATCGTGAAACCATCACGCGCTAATACTTCACACGCTTTGATCGTTTCCAAAACATCGGGATAGAGGGTTTTTTGGGTGTCGCCGATCACTTCGAGTTTGATCAAATCGATCCCTGTTGCTTCGCGGGTGAGGCGAAAGAGAGTGATCGCCTCTTCGGCAGTGGTGCACCCTGCGGAGTTTGGCAAGAATTTGACATTGGTTCCCGCAAAGGTATCACGAAGATTCGGTTCGTTCGGGTTGGTGATATTGAGACGGCGCACGGCGACGGTGATAAGTTCTGAGCCTGAAGCTAACGTTGCCGCTTTGGTCGTTTTGAACGAGTCGTATTTACCGCTTCCGACGATGAGGCGGCTGCCGAGGGTATATTTTCCGATTTGTAATGTGTGCATTTTATGAGATTCCTTATGTTAATATTTAACTTTTTGACATTTTTGTTTTGGAAGTGAGGCTTTAGCCTCGCAAAATCATGCGGGACTAAAGTCCCACTTCCGATAAGACTTTTATGACACTGAGAGGCAAAATTTCATGCTCAATTTCGCGAATTTTAGCCGAAAATTCTTCTAAAGTATCCTTAGGATTTTTAGTAAAACTTTTTTGCAAGATTATCTCACCGCCGTCAAGTTCATCGGTGACCCAATGAACACTCACGCCACAGATTTTTTCATCACTTTCAAAACTCCGCTCAATGGCGTGTGAGCCTTTAAATGCGGGTAATAAAGAAGGGTGGAGGTTGATGGATCGTACATTGGAAGTAAATACGGGGGTAAGAATCCGCATAAAGCCGCACAGAACGACGAGATCGGGGTTGTACTCGCCGATCAGTTTCACCAGTGCGGCATCGTAGGCTTCACGGCTTTCATAATCATGATGGTCTAAGATTTCTACGGGGATATGAGCTGCGCGGGCTTTGGCTATCCCGCCGGCTTTTGGGTTGTTGGTAATGGCGCAAATGAGCGCACCGTGTTTGAGATGGATTTTTTCGATGAGGTTGGCGAGATTCGTCCCCTCGCCGCTGAAAAGGGCTACGATTTTTTTCATAAAGTGGTAATTCTTTCTATAAGATCAAAGGGGGTGAGAGCATAGTTGTTTTTCCCCCATTTTTGTGCCGCGAGGGTATGAGCTAACGAAGCCTGAACTGCCGAATGGAGCGGTGCATAGCCTTGGGCTAAGAGCGCTCCGATCAGACCGCCTAGTACATCACCGCTCCCCCCCTTGGCTAACGCGACGGTTCCGTGAGGGTTAATAAAAAATGCTTCTCCTGCACCGATAATGACATTGGCACCTTTAAGGAGCAATACTACGTGCGCATAGGCGGTACAAAAAGTTTCAACATAGAAAAAGCGGTTTTCTTGGAGGGTTTGGGTATCAATATCGGCGATGTTGCAGATTTTTAAGATTTGGACAAATTCTTTGGGATGGGGTGTGAGGACGAGATTGGGGCGCTTTAGGAGTGTCAAAAAGATGGGATGGATGAAAATATCGGCATCCAACACCATGGGGTGGGTATGATCGCATAATCGTCGAAGCTCATCATCGTCAAATTCACTTCCCAACCCCATCCCAAGTGCAACGGCGTTAGTGGTAGGGCGCAGAGAGTGGCATTGCATCAGCTCATAAGGGATAGTGAGGTTTTCGTTGCTAATGATGCTTACCAACCCCGACCCAAAACGCAGTGCCGCTGAGGCAGCTAAAACTGATGCTCCTACATGTTCACCACAAATAATCGCGAGGTGACCATAGGTTCCTTTATGGGCTGAGGCTTGTGTACGTAGAGGGAGAACTAAATCTGAGGGGTCAAGCAATTGCCATGGCGAGGGTACTTCATAACGTGAACGTGAAATCCCAAGATTGGCGACAAGGATCTTTCCCGTATGCTCTTTGGCCCCGTCGCTAAAGAGGCTTCGTTTGAGTGCTCCCATAGTGATGGTAATGTCGGCTCTAAAAGTGTGAGGATCGAGCGTACCGTCGGCATAGAGACCGCTGGGGACATCGCAGGCTATTTTAAAAGCAGGGGAGAGGTTTAGATTATCGAGTAGCTCCTGTGACGCTGTGTCGAGGGGACGGTTAAGTCCACTGCCAAACAAGGCATCGACGATCACATCATAGTGAGTATCGTTTTGATAATCGAGTGAGACATGATAATCTCCCTCCAGTTGCCGTGCCAGTATACGTCCATCTGCACCGTTATTTCCTTTTCCGCAAACAATCAAAACCAAAGAGGAGAGAGGGAAATTCTGAGTGATATAATCAGCTATAGCGGAGGCGGCATGTTCCATCATGATGGGTTCACTGAGACCGAATGTCTCTACCGCACGATGATCCAGTGTGTTTACTTCTTGATAAAGGTTTTGCATGGATAAAGTCCATTTCAGCTATAATTATATTTATGAACAACGATTATATCGCAATAGCCAAAAACACACTTGAAATTGAAGCGCAGGCTCTCATAGAGGGCTCAAATCGCCTCGGAGAAGAGATGATCCGTGCCGTGGAGATGATCTTGGCGTGCAAAGGGAAGTTAGTTATTACAGGTGTGGGCAAATCGGGGCTGATCGGGGCAAAAATCGCCGCGACGTTTGCTTCGACTGGGACGCCAAGTTTTTTCCTCCACCCTACCGAAGCACTGCACGGCGATTTGGGGATGATTGGTCGTGATGACGCGGTATTGGCCATCAGTTACAGCGGAGAGAGTCCGGAACTTAGCTCCATCCTCCCTCACATCAAACGATTCGATATTCCCCTTATCGGGATGACCCGAAACAGTGATTCCACTCTCGGACGCTACAGTGATGAGGTAATAAACATTAATGTCTCTACCGAAGCGTGTCCTCTCGATATCGCTCCGACCAGTTCAACGACTCTCACATTAGCGATGGGCGATGCGCTCGCGGTGTGTTTGATGAAGGCGCGAAATTTTCAAAAAGAGGATTTCGCCTCATTTCACCCCGGCGGTGCTTTAGGGAAACGGTTGTTTGTAAAAGTATCTGATTTAATGCGCACAACCGATCTTCCGATCGTGGATGAAAACACCCCTCTGAAAGAGGCGATTTTAAAACTCAGCGAAGGGCGTTTGGGGACAGTGATGCTCACCGATGCACAGGGGAAACTCTCAGGATTGCTCAGTGATGGCGACATCCGTCGTGCGTTGATGAGTGATTCGTTTTCGCTTGACGCTTACGCAAAAGAGTACGCGACTCGTAATCCGCTTGTTATCGATGATGCGACAATGCTCGCCTCGGAGGCACTGGTATTGATCGAAGAGAAAAAAATACAGTTGTTAGTCGTCACGAATCGTGAGGGCATAATTCAAGGTGCATTGCATCTTCATACACTCGTGGAAGCAGGTATCTCATGATGCGTTTAAACAAATATATCGCCCACTACTCGACCTATTCACGTCGTGAAGCCGATCAAGCTATCCTTGATGGATATGTCCGCATTGACGGAGAGGTTGAAACCAACCCTGCCATACAGGTAGATGAGCGCAATGCCAATGTCATGATCAGCGGGAACAAGATTGTTCCGAACGATCAGTTTACGGTGATCGTCTATAACAAACCGCGCGGCGAATTGGTGACGAAAAAAGATCCGCAGGGGCGTAAAACGATTTACGATTCACTTGCAAAACAATATCGCCACTATATCCCTGTTGGACGGCTCGACTTTGCTTCGGAAGGATTATTGCTTCTCACCGATGCGTCTCGTGTTGCAACGGCGTTGATGACATCGAAGATGGAACGGGTCTATAAGATCAAAATCAAAGGACCTGTTACCGATGCGATGAAAGTTGCGATGGGGGAAGGGCTTGAACTCGAAGATGCGAGTGCGGGTGCCCATGAGTATGCACCTGAGGGACCGATGAGTTTCGCTCCGTTTTATGCCTATCAAGTGCAAAAAGATCAAGGAGATTACTCGATCCTAAAAGTTGCTATCGGAGAGGGACAAAACCGAGAGCTTCGCCGATTTTTTGCCCATTTTGGAGCTGAAATCGTCGATCTTAAACGTCTCAGTTTCGGAGGGATAGAGCTTAATAACCTTCCGACCGGAAAAGTACGCTTTTTGGAACGAAGTGAGTATTCCAATTTACGAGAGTTTTTGGATGCCGTAGAAAAAGCGGAAAAACAAAAACAAAAGGGTGAAAAAAAAGCTCCGAAAGTGTTTGAAAAATCAGAGTCCAAACCCGTAAAAAAAACATTCATCAAAGATAAGGCAAAGCTCAAGCCAAAACCTTCCAATGAGCCATTTAGTACAAATAAGTATAAACCAGACTCTAAATTTTCAAAAGGTGGTAAAAAATGAAAATACTTAAATTCCCAACCAGTCATAAAACACAGTTGATGGATATCAGTGCTGAAGTGAAAGAGGCAGTTATTAAATCTGGTATCAAATCTGGTATTTGTGTCGTTTTTACTCCCCATACGACAGGAAGTGTCTTTTTGTTTGAAAATGCTGACCAAAATCTCCGACGCGATTTACTCTCAGCTCTCTCTACCGTTATCCCGAGTGATGCTAAATATTCTCATGTCGGAAGCAATGCGGCAGCACATTTGAAATCTTCTCGTATGGGTGCATCGGTAAGCATTCCGGTTCATGATGGTCGTCCGATGTTTGGAAAATGGCAGGGTGTCTTTTTCGGTGAATTTGACGGCCCTCGTCAAGAGCGCGAAGTGATCATCAAAGTGATAGCTGGATGAGTAAAAATTCTCGCCCAAATGAGCGTAGCTTTAGTGCCATAGCGGCTAGCGTAGAATGGGGGGCTTTGCTCGCCATTCGTTCTAATAAGTAGTAATCGTGGCAGACTTTACCTATCTGCTTCGTCCCAAAAAATTTGATGATGTGGTAGGTCAACCTCACCTCTGCTCATCCGATTCACCGCTTCGATCTTTGTGTGAGAGCGGTGCTCTCACACACTCTTTTTTTTATGGCCCTCCCGGTTGCGGTAAAACGACGTTAGCGCGAATCATTGCCGAAGTAATGGATCTCCCCTTTTATGAGTTTAATGCCACTTCTCTCAAAATCGAAAATTTGCGAAAGATATATGAGCAATACGAGGGATCACTTACTAAACCTCTGATCTTTATCGATGAGGTGCATCGTTTGGCAAAGAATCAGCAAGAGGTGTTACTCCCCGTTATGGAAAAAAACAGTGTGTTAGTAATCGGTGCATCGACGGAGAATCCCTATTTTAGCCTAACTGCGGCGATGCGTTCACGCTCACTGTTGTTTGAACTTCATTCCATCGGTTTTGACGCGTTAGAGGATTTGTTAGTTCGCACTTCCGTTGAAATGGAGGCAGAAGCGCGAGAGTATTTGATTGCCAGTTCGGGTGGCGATGCTAGGGCGATGCTCAAATTGCTCGAAGTTGCTTCTGCGTTGAACAAACCGATAACCCTTGCACTCCTAAAATCACTCCGCCCTGCGGCACAAAGTTTGGGAAGCTCGGAAGCAGGGGTGCATTACGATCTCGCTTCTGCGCTGATCAAGAGTATCCGAGGTTCCGACCCCGACGCAGCGATCTATTATCTTGCACGCCTTATCGAGGGGGGAGAACCGCCTGAATTTATCGCACGACGTCTTGTGATCCTCTCCTCCGAAGATGTGGGGAATGCGAATCCTCAAGCGTTGACATTGACCACTTCGGCGATGATGAGCGTCAAACAAATCGGCTATCCCGAAGCGCGTATAATTCTTGCCCAAGCGGTGATCTATCTCTGCGCTTCGCCAAAATCGAACACGGCGTATAACGCAATCAATGCTGCGCAAAGTGCGGTGAAAAACGGAGTGATCCTCGATATTCCCGAGCACTTGCGCCAACAGCACAAAGGGTATTTGTATCCGCATGATTTTGGGGGCTGGGTAGAGCAAAAGTACCTCTCAAAAC
>NZ_JBAQPS010000276.1:0-5479 GCF_049305995.1 Sulfuricurvum sp. | reverse complement strand
CGATGATCGATCCCCAATCGCGCCAGTGGTTTGAAATGATTCTCTCCGCTCCGGTCGTATGGTGGGGTGGATCGATTTTTTATGTACGGGCTTACGAATCGGTACGCAACCGCAGTCTCAATATGTTTACCCTTATCGCACTGGGTACTGCAACCGCATGGAGTTACAGTGCCGTTGCCGTTTTGTTTCCGAATATATTTCCTGAAAATCTATCGATGCATATGGGGGTAATTCCCGTCTATTTCGAAGCGGCATCGGTTATTACTGCCCTCGTCTTGCTGGGGCAGGTATTGGAACTCCGTGCCCGCAGTCGAACCAACGATGCTATCCGGCTGTTGATGGGGCTTTCACCGAAGAATGCGCGTATTATCCGTGAAGACGGCAGTGAAGAGGACATCCTTCTTAATGCCGTACAATCAGGGGATCGGCTCCGTATCCGTCCGGGAGAGAAAATTCCGGTGGACGGTGACGTGATCGAAGGGGAGAGTCATGTGGACGAATCGATGGTGACCGGAGAACCGATCCCCGTTTCCAAAAAGAGAGGAGAGCATCTGATCGGTGCGACGATCAACACGACGGGCAGTCTCATTATGTTGGCGCAGAAAGTGGGAGCCGATACCCTCCTCTCTCAGATTATAGCGATGGTCTCGCAGGCACAGCGTTCCCGTGCACCGATCCAAAAAACCGCTGATACGGTATCAGGTTATTTTGTCCCTGTGGTGATTTTTATCGCCGTGGCGACGTTTACCGTTTGGTATCTTTTCGGACCTGAACCGGCGTTAGGCTATGCTCTCGTCAATGCTGTCGCGGTATTGATTATCGCATGTCCGTGTGCGCTGGGGTTGGCTACCCCCATATCGATCATGGTGGGGACGGGCAAAGGGGCAATGGCGGGTGTTTTGATCAAAAACGCAGAGGCATTGGAGATGATGGAAAAGATCGATACCCTCGTTGTCGATAAGACGGGGACGTTAACGGAGGGAAAACCGAAACTGGTTTCCGTTATCGTACAAGAGGGATGGGATGAAAACAAAATTGTTTCTTTGGCGGCCTCATTGGAGCGTTCCAGCGAACACCCGCTCGCCTCAGCGGTAGTGAACGGCGCGCAGGAGAGAGGATTGCCACTGATTGAAACGGATCAGTTCCGATCGGTAACGGGGAAAGGGGTTATCGGAAAAGTCGAGGGGTTGGAAATCGCCTTGGGAAATATCAAACTGATGGAAGAACTGGGGATCGAAACGGCAGGACTCTCGGCTGTGGCGGACGGTTTGCGCCATGAAGGGGAGAGCGTGATGTTTCTTGCCATCGATAATACGCTAGCAGGGCTACTCGGGGTTGCCGACCCGATCAAAGAGACCACCGCGCAAGCAATCCGTGATTTGCATGAAGAGGGGATAACGGTCGTGATGCTCAGCGGAGACAGCCGCATCACCGCTGAAGCGGTTGCCACCCGATTGGGGATCGATCGCTTTGAAGCCGAAGTATTGCCGCAGCAAAAAGCCGAAACGATAAAACGGCTCCAAAGTGAGGGGCATATCGTCGCGATGGCAGGGGATGGGATCAACGATGCCCCCGCACTGGCTCAGGCGCAGGTGGGGATTGCTATGGGGAGCGGAACCGATGTCGCAATGGAGAGTGCGGGAATCACCCTCATCAAAGGTGACCTTCGCGGGATCGTCCGCGCACGCCGTCTTAGCCGCGCCACGATGCGCAATATTCGCCAAAATCTCTTTTTTGCCTTTATTTACAACAGTGCGGGGATACCGATTGCGGCGGGAGTCCTTTATCCGTTTTTCGGAGTACTGCTCTCTCCGATGATTGCGGCGGCAGCTATGAGTTTCAGCTCGGTGTCGGTGATTACGAATGCATTGAGATTGAGAGGGGAAAAGCTTTAAAGATCTTCGATGGTCTTTTTTGGATCGATCAAACAGTATTCACCTGATGCTAAATTATTCATAGTGAGGTTTCCGAAGCTAGAGCGGTGCAGTGCGGTGACATGATTCCCCACCGCCGCAAACATCCGCCGTACCTGATGGTAACGCCCTTCGGTAATCTCTAACGTAACGTGCATATTATCAATGATAGTGAGTTTTGCAGGAAGACACGGGCTTTTTTCGCCGTTTAATATTAACGTTCCTGAAGCGAATATTTCCGCTTCATCTCCTCTAAGCGGTCGATCCAAAGTTGCTTCGTAAATTTTGGCAACATGGTGGCGTGGGGAGGTGAGGCGATGGAGGAGTGCGCCGTCATCGGTGAGGAGGAGCAGTCCGCTCGTATCTTTGTCAAGCCGTCCGATGGTGGAGATTTTCGGATCGCGCAGTCTCCATCGTGGTGGGAGGAGGTCGTAGACGAGGTTTCCCTCACCGTCGTCGTGGGAGCAGACAAGTCCTTGCGGTTTGTGCATCAGTATCACCATCCCAGCAGGGGGATCGAGAGGTTCGCCATCAAATAGGATATGTTCGTGTAACACTTTAGTATCGGGTTTTAGGGGGATGTTTTCAATATGGGTGATGATGCTTTCACGTATGAGGGAAGCAACCTCTTTACGAGTGCAATACCCCAATGAAGAGAGGAGTTTGTCGAGGCGTATTTTAGAGCTCTTCAATCTTCGCCTCGTATTCGGCTTCGATACGCGCTATCTCATCGCTCGCGATTTCGAGACGTTCGAATAACTCTTCGATCATCTTCTCATCATCACCAACGCTTTTGGAGAGTTCGAGGAGTTTGGACGTCTCCCCTTGGTTTGAATAGGTGCTTAGTTGCTCGTGAGAGGTTTTGAGTTTCTCTTCGAGCTTCATGATGGTGTTTTCGCAATGATCCACCTCTTTTTTGAGGGGGCTGAGGAGTTTGGAGCGCTCTTGGATGAGGGTGGCTCGAAGCTGTTTGTTCTCTTTTTTATTGACGTTTTGGGTCACTTTTACAGCTTTTGGTGCATCGGTGATCTCTTCATCCCATCCGATTTTCTCCAAAAAGTCATCGTATCCGCCATCAAAAAACTCGGCATTCCCCTCACGGAAGATGATGAGCTGATCGGCTAACTCACGCAATAGCATCTCGGAGTGGGTGACGATGACGACGGAACCCTCGAATCGCTTTAGTGCGTCGCAGAGTGAATCGATGGACTGCATATCGAGGTGATTGGTCGGCTCATCGAGGAAGAGGAGGTTTGCGGGGGTGGCGATGATTTTTCCCAGCATGACGCGGCTGCGCTCCCCCCCTGAGAGGATATTGATTTTTTTATCGGCATCATCACCGCTGAACATCATCGTTCCGCAGATTCCACGGATACGGACATTTTGCAAGGTGTTGTCGGCACTTTGTATCTCTTCGGTGATCGTGCGGTTTTTATCGAGGCGGTCGATGTTGGTCTGACCGAAATGGGCGATGGCGGTGGAGGGGTGTGAGGTGATCTCACCGTTTGGCGTCAAAACTCCCGCAAGGGTGTTGAGGAGGGTCGATTTCCCTTTACCGTTTTTCCCGATGATGGCGAGGCATTTTTTCGCCTCCAACGCAAACGAGAGCTTTTGGAACAGCAGTTCATCGCTAGTGTAGCCAAACGATAGCTCTTTCACCTGCATGATCACTTTTGCGGGGGTAGGGTGATAGGAAAACGAAAAAGAGAGATCTTTTTCACCTTCCAGTGACTCCATCGTTCCCATCTTATCCAGCTCTTTTTGCTTGGATTGAGCCAATGTCGCGGTGGAAGCGCGGGCTTTGTTGCGGGCGACGAAATCCTCTAACTCGGCACGCTTTTTATCGTGGTTGATTTTGGTCTTCTCATACAGCTCGTCTTCGCTTGCCATCATCTCATAATATTTGTGGCTGTTTCCCTTGATAATACTGACACAGCGACGGCGCAATCCCATCGTGTGGGTCGTGACCGAATCCATAAAATCACGATCATGGGTAATGAGGATCACTTCCCCCTCGAACGCACGTATAAAAGAGGCGAGCCAGCGGAGAGAGACAATGTCGAGGTAGTTGGTCGGCTCATCGAGGAGCAGCAGATTCGGTTCTGTGACGAGGAGTTTCACGAGGTTGAGGCGGATTTGATACCCTCCTGAAAAACTGAGCGGGTCTTTTTCTAAATCGTCCTGCGTAAACCCTAGACCGAAGAGGATTTTTTCGACGCGATAGACCTCATGCTCCATATCACCTGTCAGGACAGAAGCACACTCTTCACGGACGGTTTTGTGGGTGAAGTGGAGGTGCTGACGGAGTGTACCGATGCGGTAATTTTTCGGGATAATGATCTCTCCCGAATCATGCGGTTCTTCATCCAAAATGATTTTAAAGAGGGTCGATTTACCCGTCCCGTTGCGTCCGACGAATCCAACTTTGTTTCCGACGTTCAGTTTGAGGGATAGGTTCTCAAAGAGAACTCGTGTCCCGAAACTTTTGGTGAGGTTGTTGATTTGAATCAAGTATGAATCCTTGTCGTCATTCCCAACTCGATTGGGAATCCAGTATTATTTAAGAAAGATGGATCCCCGATCAGGTCGGGGATGACAAATTGAAGTTACTCTTCAACCTTATGTGGTAATTTACCGGGCATTGCCTCTTTGTTGGCGAGCATATCTTCCATTTGACGTTTCACTTTGTCGTAGCGGAATTGTTCTTTGAACCCTTGGATTCGTCCTCCCGCCGCGTTGGGATGTCCGCCACCGCCGACCCATTCACCTGCCATCATGGCGACATCGACTTTGTCATGTCCGCGCAGACTCATCGTCCCGCGTGTACCGACATCGACGATAAAATCAAAATCGGGAAATTCGGTCAAAAAGCCGTTGCCGATGATCGAAGTGTTGCCCAAGCCGTAACTCAAAAATCCTCTCCACCCTTTGTAATAGATCGTCATAGTCGAGCGCTTGGTTCCGAGCAAGGCAACAATATGTTTCGTTGATAGATTGTCAAGCGTATCATCCACACCGTCTTTAAAAAACTCTTTTTTCATTTTATGAAGTGCTTCATCAAGGACGATATTGGCATTCGGAAGAAATCGCATCGTTGCGGCATGTTCGAGCATAGCGAGTTTGTATTCACGGTCTTCATTTCCGAACATGACACGGCTAAGTTCTTTCGCATCGCTGATAAGACGCATACACACTTTACCGTATTCAAAATCTTCTTCTTCATTCTGGTGCCAAAGATCGACGGCATTGACGACGGCGACAAATGCTTCGAGCCATCCCCCTGTTTCTAATCCATAGTGCTGAAGCGCATATTCATAGACGATTTTGGTTGCACATCGTTCGGTATCTAAAAAATACCATGGGTATTGCGCTGCCGTATCTTTGCCACTTCCATGATGATCAAGGAGAGTAATGGTGATTTTCCATCCGCTATCATTGAGTCGGTTCACTTCAGCATTCAGCCATTTTGCCTCTTCAGGATAGAGATTGAGGTCACTGATAAGAATAGTCGCTTCTTGTTTACTTTTTTTGATTGATTCAATAATCTCTTCGAGACGGTCCATTAC
>NZ_JBAQPS010000275.1:0-4817 GCF_049305995.1 Sulfuricurvum sp. | reverse complement strand
TTTGTTGTGGGCTAATCCCAAATAATCATTTGATGCGGCATCGATCAATGAACTATCACGAATATGACGTTCACGGTAACGCCCTGAGCGTTTTAGCGCATTAAGCTCACTTTTGTAGGGATTATTCATCGCGTGACAGGGAGTTGTGCAATGTATTCACGTATCGCTTTTATACGCTCACTATCAGCTGGATGGGTAGAGAGAAATACAGGCGGTTTTTGTCCCCCTCTAGAAGCTTTTTCCATATTTTCCCAAAACTTGATCGCTTGAGCAGAGGCATATCCCGCTTTGTACATGAGATAAATACCGATTTGATCGGCTTCATGCTCAAACGTACGGCTATAAGGAAGGATCAGCCCCACTTGCGAAGTGATCCCATACGCTTGCGAATAGATATTTTGATACTCAGCAGGAACGTTTAGTGCTGCCGCCAACACTTGGGCACCGATATTACTCGCGCTTTGCATCGACATCCGCTCTGCACCATGACGAGCAAGAGCATGTGCGATCTCATGTCCCATAACGGTAGCTATTTGATCGTCGTTTTCGGTAATTTTTAAAATCCCCGTATAAAAAAAGACTTTCCCTCCAGGTAAACAAAACGCATTTGGCGTGGCGTCATCAATCACGGTAAATTCCCATGCGAAATCACTTCGTCCACTTACTGCCGCGATACGCTGCCCGATCCGTTTTACCCTCTCTTGGAGTTTTTTATCGCTACTCACTTTAGACGTTTCAACGATTTTTTTTGCTTCTGTTGCCCCCAAAGCCATCTCTTGATCAGGGGAGATCATCATAAACTGGCTTCGATTGGTTACTGGAGTTTTTGTACATCCGACTAACCATAAACCCAAAAACACTGTAAAGATAAATTTCATCGTGTTCTCCTATAAAAACGGTTGCAAGACTTCAACCGACAATCCCATCGCCGTACTCTCAAAACCACGCACTTCTCGAATATAAGGTTTGCAAAACCCCTCCACCATACACGCACCCGCTTTACCTCGCCACTCGCCGCTCTCCAAATACGCATCAATATCTTTGGGATCAAAAACATCGAAAAAATAGTGCGTCGATGAGATATCCATAAGCTCCAGTCGTGGAGTTTTATAAATCATACAGGTAATGATAGCAACATCCGAACCGCTTTGCATCTCTAAAATCGCTCGGGCATCCGCTTCATCTTTCGCTTTACGCAAAATCTTACCGTGTGCCGTTACCACCGTATCGGCGACAAGGAGAGGATAATCGGCACATCCGAATTTTTCCAAATTAACACGGTATTTTCCAAGCGTCGCTTGATAGACAAAGTTTTTAGGGGTGGAAGCGATAATAGCATCTTCATCGAAATCAATGGATTCTTGAATAAAAGAGATACCCGCCGCACTTAGAAGTTCGGAACGGGTAATAGAAGAGGAGGCTAAACGGAGCATTAAATCCCTTTGTCATCCCCGCGAAGGCGGGGATCCAGCTAGATTCCCGCCTTCGCGGGAATGACGATATTATTAATACGCGTTTCGGAGTACCACACCGATGAAAATAGCGGTAATACCCAATACGATATTCACAGGAACCATGTATTTCGCAATAAGTCCGAGCATCTCTTTGGCTTTTTCGAGATTCCCCTCTTTGAGTGCTTTTTCCGCTTTGGCTCGACGCCACATCATAGCGGCAAGATTAATCGCCATAATCAGCCAAATCGCCTCTTTGATATGAACCGTGTTATAAATACTCATCGCATAGTCGTCGATCACATTACCCATTGGGTCCATTGCCGCTGCACGAAATCCTAACCCGACCGCCATTAAAACCGCCGTGATTATAAGGAGAATAACAAACGGCGTTACAATCGTAAAAAGACGTTTGAGGGTATGTGCCGCGCGCTCAAGGCGTAGTTTTGGATCACTGATAAGTGCGAGCGACTGATGGGTTGCAAAACGGATCGCGATCATCCCACCGACCCAAACAACCGCACTGATAACGTGCAAAAAAACGATCAATGTACGATGGTGAGCAAATGTTTCGACCAAAAGCTCTTTCATTATGCGAGTTCCTTCGTTACATACGCCAATGCCGCTTCTTTGGCTTCACCCAATTTACTAGCATCTTTTCCACCCGCTTGGGCAAAATCCGGACGTCCGCCGCCGCCGCCGCCGAGAATCGGAGCAATCGCTTTGATCCAATCCCCTGCTTTAACACCCGTATTTTTAGCACCCGCCGCAAGAAGGACTTTGTCATCTTTGACCTGAAAGAGGATCACCGCAACCGAATCGTGCTGATTTTTGAGTTCATCGATCCGCTCTTTGATATCACCCGCACTGAGCTCGGCGACGACGATTGCCGTAGAACCCATCATAGTCACGGAAAGTTCTTCTTTAGCAGATGAGGCCAATGTACTCATTTCAGTTTTTAGCGTTTTAACCTGCTCTTTGAGACGCTCGATACCCGCGAGCACATCGCGATTTTTAACCGACGCTTCCACCTCTTCGAGAAGATGGCGTTGTTGCTTAAAGAGGTTGTACGCCGCATTTCCACACACCGCTTCGATACGTCGAACTCCTGCGCTTACACCGCTCTCTTTTACGATCACAAACGTTCCGATGGTTGCCGTGTTATCGACGTGGATACCACCGCAGAACTCGACCGAAGCCGATCCGAAGTTAACAACTCGAACGGTATCGCCATACTTTTCACCGAACTGTGCTTTTGCACCGCTTTTTTTCGCCTCATCGATGCTCATCTCACGTGTTAAGCCTTCCAATGCATGGAAGATATGATAGTTGACACGCTCTTCGACCAATGCGATCTCTTCGTGGCTCATCGCTTTTGGATGAGAGAAGTCAAAACGGAGGCGATTATGCTCAACGAGTGACCCCGCTTGGGAGATATGTTCACCGAGCAATTCATACAACGCGGCATGTAGTAAGTGGGTTGCCGAGTGGTGTTTCGCGATTTCATTACGTGATGGATCGACAATCGCTTCAACTGTCTCACCAACACTCAATGTCGCTTTGGTTTCAATATGAGAAAGATTCAATCCGTGGAATTTTTTCGTTTCGGTAACGGTCGCTTTATCACCGAGGGTTCCGATATCACCGCTCTGTCCACCGCTCTCAGCATAAAACGGTGTCTCTTCGAGGAGTACCCATCCGCTTTGGTGCGCATGAAGTTGCTCAACCCGCTCGAAACTTTCGCTCAATAACGCTTGGATTTTGACAGGAGCTTTCGTGTAGCCGTATCCAATAAAAGTATTCACGCCAAATGTTTCGAGAAGGGTTTTGAAATCCCCCTCGACATGTGCATCCCCCGAACCTTTCCACGCCGCTTTCGCACGCTTGCGTTGCTCAGACATCAGTGTTTCAAACGTCTCTACATCGAGGGAGAGATGTTTCTCTTTCAGCATATCTTCGGTCAAATCGAGCGGGAAACCGAAGGTGTCGTAAAGTTTAAACGCCACTTCGCCGCTAAACGTCTCTTTGGTATTTTTCAACTCTTCGTTGAAGAGTTCGATTCCCGAAGCGATGGTTTTGAAAAAGCGTTCCTCTTCGAGCATGATTTGCTCTTTTAGAACACTGAGCTTTTCAACGATGTAAGGGTATTGTTTCCCCATCAGTTCGGCTACCGTATCGGCAACCTCAAACATAAACGGTTTGGTAAATCCGAGCAAATATCCGTGACGAACCGCACGACGTAAAATACGACGCAATACATACCCGCGCCCCTCGTTCGAGAAATTTGTCCCCTGAGCGAGGAGAAACGTAGCCGTACGGATATGATCGGCGATAACGCGGTATGATGCACCGCTTGCATAGGTATAGGGTTTACCGATAAGGGCTTCGACTTTGCGAATAATCGGCATAAAGAGGGTTGAATCGTAGTTGCTCAATGCCCCCTCTAATACTGCCGTAGCACGTTCCAATCCCATCCCCGTATCGATAGAGGGTTTCGGAAGAGGTTTCAATTCACCTTTGGTATTACGCTCATACTGCATAAATACGAGGTTCCAGATTTCAAGGAAACGATCCCCATCGCCCCCCATATAATCCTCAGGACCGTTAAAATGTTCTGCCCCTTGATCGACGAAAATCTCCGAACACGGTCCGCACGGTCCGGTATCTCCCATCTGCCAAAAGTTATCTTTATCCCCAAGACGCATAATGCGATCCGCCGAAATATGCTTTTTCCAAATCTCTTCGGCTTCATCATCGCTCTCATGAACGGTAACCCAGAGTTTATCAACAGGGAGTTTCATCACTTCGGTAACAAATTCCCACGCATGGGCAATCGCTTCCTCTTTGAAATAATCACCGAAACTGAAGTTCCCGAGCATCTCGAAAAACGTATGGTGACGCGCCGTATGACCGACATTCTCTAAGTCATTGTGTTTTCCACCCGCACGGATACACGTCTGTGCACTGGTCGCACGCGGATTGGCAGGGATAGGGATATCGCCCGTAAAAATCGATTTAAACGGAACCATCCCCGCATTGGTAAAAAGGAGGGTTGCATCATCGGGGACAAGTGGGGAACTCGGAACCCGTGCGTGTTGTTTTGATTCAAAAAAGGCTAAAAAAGCTTCGCGGACATCCATCATGGTTTACTCACCGTTAGTAAAAATTGCGCGATTATAGCGAAGATGGGTTTAATTAAAGAAGTTAGAAGGAAAAGAGAAGTTTTTTCCGTTCGCCCTGAGCTCACGTGCCCTTTATATACAATGTGTCAGGGCAAAAATCTTGACCATTTGGCCATTCAATGGTTCCATTGGTCGCTTTTACTTGTTTAAAATAATCTTGATTTTGAAGCTCTGTGAATATCCC
>NZ_JBAQPS010000274.1:0-2876 GCF_049305995.1 Sulfuricurvum sp. | reverse complement strand
TTAGACATCGCATGAAGCACTGTTACTGAATTACGCAGAGGCATTTACCCGTCAAGATTCATTGACAGGTGATTGGTATGATGTTTCTTCTCATATGCTTTGGATCGGTGATCGTACTCGTCAACTTGACGGTGCGCATGTTGAGTTTATGCGCGGGATTAAAAATCCTATTGGTGTCAAAGCAGGTCCTTCTATGGATCCTGAAGATTTAATCCGATTATGTGATATTCTTAATCCTGAGAATGAAGCGGGACGTTTGAACGTCATTGTCCGTATGGGTGCGGATAAAGTTGCGGATGGTATGCCTGCCTTGATTCGTGCAATCGAGCGAGAAGGTAAAAAAGTGCTTTGGAGCTGCGATCCGATGCATGGAAATACTATTACGAGCAATGGTTATAAAACTCGTCCTGTTGATTCTGTACTCAAAGAAATGAAACAATTTTTTCAAGTACATAAGTCTGAAGGAACCTATGCTGGAGGCGTCCACTTGGAGATGACGGGTAAAAATGTCACTGAATGTTTAGGAGGATCATTCGAAATTACCTCTGAAAACCTTAAAAGTCGTTATCATACCCACTGTGACCCACGTCTAAATGCAGACCAATCATTGGAATTGGCATTTTTGATTGCTGATACTCTTAAAGAAGCACATCGTTAACTATTCCCTTTGCCCTGAGCGAGGCAGGGTGTAATGCGATGTTTCCTTAAACTCACTATAAATGGATAAATAGGGCTTTTTTTATTGTTTTTGACACTGTGGACAGATTCCAGAAATGACAATCGAAACTTCATCTGCTAGATAGTTACTTATCTCCATAGATGTTTGAAGTAAGCTATTAGGATCAAAAGGGATGTCTTTAAGCTCTCCGCAACATTTACACATCACATGTGCATGTGCCTCTTTCTCGACTTCAAATTTTGTTTTTTGCCCCGGTATTTTAACTTCTCGAATAAGACTGACATTCATCATTGTATGAACATTTTTATAAAGAGTTGCCAATGAAATCGAAGCAAATCTTTGGCGAATAGATAAAAATAAATCATCAATACTAATATGTCCAGCTTGATGCATAAGCTCAATAATAGCTATACGTTGCGGCGTTGCTTTAAGATGATAATGCTTAAGTAGTTGTTCATGTTTCATAATTTGTAATTATAGACAATTGCGCATGAAATAATCCATAAAGAAGAGTGATATTAAAGAGTTTTGAAAATTACTTTAAGATTTCTCCTACTCAAGCATGGAACCGTTAAATTGCACTAATAATACGTAGTAACTCATCTGGTTTATTTGAATATTGTAATGCAGTTTCTTTAGAAATCAATTTTTTACGTAAAAATTCAACAATTTCCTGAGTTTGCGTTGTCATACTTGTACCTTGCTGATTTAACTGCATTTGAGAATAAAGCTGATGCACTTTATCTTCACGAATCAAATTGGCAATAGCCGGATTTGTAATCATAACTTCTTGGGCTGCAATACGTCCTCCTCCGATCTTTGGCAAAAGAGCTTGTGAGATTACAGCAATAAGTGAAGTAGAAATTTGTGCACGAATTTGAGGTTGCTCATCGCCTGCGAAAACATCAATGATACGGTTAATGGTTTGTGGGGCTGAATTGGTATGAAGTGTTCCAAAAACCAAGTGGCCTGTTTCTGCAGCAGTAAGGGCAGCGGTAATTGTCTCTTTGTCTCGCATCTCTCCGATGAGGATGACATCAGGGTCTTCACGAAGTGCATATTTTAATGCTGCTGAAAAACTTTTTGTATCAGTGCCTACATTACGATGTGAAAAAAGTGATTTTTTATTGGTATGGACAAATTCTACCGGATCTTCAACCGTAATAACATGACGTGCTTCATGAAGATTAATTTCATTAAGCATTGCGGCTAATGTTGTTGATTTACCACTACCTGTTGGTCCAGTGACAAGAATAAGACCTTTTTCCCGTTTAATAAGTTCTTTAAATACTTTTTTAGCATTTAAATCATCCAAAGATGGAATAGTCACGGGGATAATACGGAATGCACAAGCCACATCATCCATTGTTTTATAGTAGTTAGCACGAAATCGACCAACATCGGGAATAACGATTGAAAAATCCAATTCATTCGTTTCTTCGAATGCTTTCTTTTGCTTTTCAGTTAAAAGAGAATACCCCATTTCTTCAATAGCTCGACCATCAAGAACAGGTAAATTTAAAGCAACTAAACGACCATCAATCCGAATTTGTGGTTCAGAACGACTTACAAGGTGAAGATCAGATGCTTTGTAAGCGACGACACTTTTGAGAAGTTTATAGATATTTAATGTTTCATTCATGATCGTAGCAATCCTTCGTATTGAGATATATCATAACCCACAATAAGTTTATTATTATACTCAATAACAGGGCGTTTTATAAGAAGATTATTTTTACTCAACCATTCTATTTGAGCACTTTCGTCGAGTTTTAAAGCTTTCAGTCCTAAAGTCCGATAAGTAGTTCCTTTTGTATTTAAAAGAATCGAAAGAGATGTTTGTGTCAGCCATTTTTCTATTTTTTCACGTTCAACCGGAGTAAGTTTAAAATCATGAAATGTATAGTGAAGCGAATGATATTCGAAAAATTTTATTGCTTTTTGAACACTACCACAACTCTTAATGCCATAAATATGAATCATAATTACTCAATAATTTTAGGAACAATAAAAAAATGATCTTCTGAATGAGGTGCATGTGTTAAAATATCATCATTAATACTTTGATCAACAAATCCTTTGTCTTCACGTAAATAAGTAGAGTTTTCTGACATTGCAAACTTGGCATTTATCCCATTTGTATTAAGCTCTGAGAGATTATCAACAAAGGAAACAATTTCACTGAGTTGTGTAATCA
>NZ_JBAQPS010000273.1:0-3980 GCF_049305995.1 Sulfuricurvum sp. | reverse complement strand
CTACCTGTGATATGACTTTGTAATTATCGGCACGCGATGCAATCTGGGTAGGAAGATTATAATAATATTGGGATGGTAGGGCATTGTTTGCATAATCGGCATAGACAATGTTGAATCCTGCATACACAAAAGGCTCAGTTTGTCCTGCTTGTACTGCATTGCATGAGCTTCTGGTCAAGGAATCGGGACAATCCGGATTTACACGAACACTGCCGCTGTTTCCCCAAAAGTTGCCGAAAAAGGTTAAATTATTATTGGTATTTGAGGTACATTCTCCAAGCGGTTCATGAGGTATCGTGTTTGTACCATAGCCACCTAAAAAACAGTTATCTGTCGGCATGGTATTATATATATTAATGAGACTTAAAGCAGATTGTACCACTCCTCCTGATACCTTTATGATATTGCCAGAAATATCAGCGTTATTACCACCTGTTTCAGCGCTCGCTCCCTCCCCCTCAATGGTAATTCCTACAACATTAGTTGCATTTGTCGGAACAACAGTGACATTATTATCACTCACCGTAAACGCACCAACTGCTTTTTGGAGGATAACCCCACTGCTTGTAGCACTTGATATCGTATTTCCGCTCATTACAAAGGTTCCTGCATCGGTCGCTTTAAAGCCATAAGGGTTATTATTGTCACCTGCTGAAGTAATATTTGAGTCTAATAATTGGAAATTATCACAACCATCCTTTAATGTTATCCCATTCGAATTTGTTTCTTGTGCCCATACTGTTAAGCCTGATAAGATTACGCCACTTGTGTTGATAAGATTTATTGCATCACCGGAGTGATTAAATTTGATATATAAATTTTCTAACCTTAAACCAGAGGTTACAGAAGCAGGAGAACCGTCATCAGCTCTGATTGCATTGGGAGCATTATTTTCTATAATTTTAAAATTTTTGATAGTGATATTTTGACTGTTTCCTTCAAATTTGATCGTCGGGTTACCTGAAGTATTTTGAAAGGTTACACTTGTTTGATCTTGGCTTTTAGACTCGATTATAAGGTTGCTTTTGGACGTAATAAGTATGCGCTCGTCATAAGTTCCATCACAAATTGAAATAGTATCTCCTGATGAAGCGTTATCAACAGCTGTTTTGATTTGCCCTTGAACGTAGGTATCAGGATTGCAATGACCTACTTCAGTTATTGTGCCAAATACATTGATTAAATTTACAATAAACACTAAAACTATAAGCCAGATTCGCCCTTTATATCTCATCGTTTGCCTTTTCGTGGTTTTCCACTATTTGATATCTTACTTACCAAGGCTTTTTAACCCATGACTATAATTGATTTTATATTTCTCTTATTTTATTCCTATCGCTATTAAAGGATGATTAATGGAAAAAAATGTTATTTGAAATTGGGTAGCAGATCATTGCAATCCTAATTTTTCTTGGTGTATAATCATCCTAATTCAGTTGAGGGAAAAGTAATGTTACTCAGTGATTTGGTAGTGCAAAAAAATGATTGTATCGATGTTGATGCTTCTTTGCATGAAGCGATCGACAGAATGGGCAAAGAGGGGATCAGTCATGTCATCTTGATCAAAAATGAGATGGCTGTGGGGGTATTAACGCTCAAAAATATTATTGATTTATATCACGATGGTATTGAAGGTGAAGTCAAAGCCATTGTTTATGCAAACTATCCTGTCATCTCTTTACACGATAATCGCCCTACTGATATGGCAGTCGAACTAATGATTGATTATGAAATACGTCGATTGATATTGGTTGATGAAAATGAAAAATATATTGCCACTCTTTTACAAAGCGATATTCTTTCTTATTTTGAATCTAAAATTCATACAGCGCAAGAAGTTTTTCAATGTTTGAATCGTCGTAACAAAGCTGTCGGCGTCGCATATGATGCGAGTGTGTATGATGCTGTCACATTAATGCAAGATGAACATAAAAATGTTTTGATTGTTATGCAAGGAGCATTCCCTCTCGGGATTGTGACGGAGCAGGATATATTGGATTTAGCGTATCGGAATATTTCGAGCAAAGAATTGATTTCTCATTTTATGCATACGCCGATTATTACCGTAGAATTGAATGAAAAAGTTCATCATGCGATCGAAATCATGAAAGAGCGTGATATACACCATTTGATGGTTAAAGGTCGAGATGAACATTTTTATCTTTTGAGTGAAAAAGATCTTGTTCTTAATTACAATACGGCATTAGAGATTAAGCTGGAAGCAAAATTACGAGACAGCAAAGCCACGTATAATTTATTGGGTTTGGCATTTTGCGAAATTGTGGATATCGGTGAAGATCAGATTATTAGATGGCTTAATGCTGAAGCTATGATAACGTTTCAAATTAAAATCGATGATTCGGCATCCAAAATCTTTCCGGATAATGGATGGGATTTTTTGATGGATTTGTTGCGAAAACACGGTGGTGTCGATAAAGAAAAAATCGAGATAGGTGAACGTGTTTATGAAGTGACGTTGATTGAAGCAGAGGTTAACGATCATACGATCATGAAACTTTTTCTCAATGATATTAGTGAATTGGTTCGTTTAAACGAAGAGCTGCGTAAAAGCTTAGAGTATTCTATTGAATTGGAAAAAGAGAAGAGCGGACTCTATTTGAATGTTGCTGCTGTCATGTGTATGGCATTGGATAAAGAGGGAAATATTGAGTTGATTAATCCTAAAGGATGTGAAATTTTAGGTATAACTCAAGAGGAAGTTATCGGTAAAAACTGGTTTGATACGTTTGTCGTCTATGAACAATCTGGGCAAAGTAAAGAAGTCTTTTATGAGATTATGAGCGCTCAACGAGAGATGATTGATTACTTTGAGAATAAAATATGGACCAAAAATGGGGAAGAACGGGTCATTGCTTGGCACAATGCAATTATAAAAGATAATGAAGGTATTCCAATCGGAAGCTTTTCATCAGGTGAGGATATTACACGCTTACAAGAATCAGAACGGGAAATCGAGCGAATGACCCATTATGATGTTTTAACCAATCTCCCGAATCGTTTGTTGCTTAATGCCAGACTTAAACACTCGATTGAACGATCCGATAGAGAAAAAACAAAACTAGCGGTGATTTATATTGATATTGATAATTTTAAAGATATTAACGAATCGTATGGATATACGGTTGGTGATGCTCTTATCGTTGAAATTGCTTCTAAGATGGATCAGGTTATACGGCGTGAAGATACGATTGCACGTATTGGCGGAGATGAATTTATCATTGTTATGGAAGCGTTACAGGATATGCATGAATGCGATCGTGTGATCAAGGCTATTATCGGCGTATTTGAAGAGAGTATTGTTACTCAAGAGAGTGATTTTCTCATGACCGTGAGTATGGGTATAACGATCTATCCTCAAGATGGAGAAGATGCTCAGACGTTGTTGAAAAATGCTGATATTGCGTTACGCAGAGCCAAAGAAGCCGGAGGAAGCAACTATTGTTATTTTGCTCAAGAGATGAGTGTGCAACTCTTTGAACGGGTTTTAATGGAGCGGGAATTACGTCGCGCGATCGAAGAAAAAGAGTTTATTGTTTATTATCAGCCTCAAGTTGATTTGGTTTCACTAAAAGTTATCGGTGCTGAGGCGTTAGTTCGTTGGCAACATCCATCCCAGGGCATTATTCGACCTGATATTTTTATCCCTTTGGCAGAGTCCAATCATTTGATCGTTCCGATCGGTGAACAAGTATTGGCACAATCGTGTGCATTTACAAAGCGTTTAATCGATGAGGGACTGTTTCATGGGAGAATATCGGTAAATGTATCGGGTAAACAATTCGATCGTCCGGATGCGGTAGAGACATTGAGTCGTATTATTGATAACAATGGGTTAGCTCATCAGTATGTTGAACTGGAGATTACTGAAAGCGTTTTGATGAATAATCCGAAAGTATTAGGTGAAAAGCTGATGGCTCTTAAAGCTTTGGGAATCGAAGTGGCAATTGATGATTTTGGTA
>NZ_JBAQPS010000272.1:0-3551 GCF_049305995.1 Sulfuricurvum sp. | reverse complement strand
GCACAAACCTACAGTTATACACGACAAAATTTAGCGCAAGTAATGGCACAGGTGAATGAAGATCACACTCCTGTTGTCGTGACGAGTCAGCGAGGTAAGCCTGTCGTTATCATGTCACTCGATGATTATCATTCGCTTGAAGAGACGGCGTATCTTTTACGTCATCCAAAAGGGGCTGAGAGATTGATCGATTCCGTCCAAGAGTTGAAAAACGGCGGAGGAGAGATACGAGAATTGCTCCAATGACGATTAAATTTTCATCCAACGGTTGGGAAGATTATCTGCATTGGCAAAGTGCCGATAAAACGATTTTAAAGCGGATTAATCGCCTCATTGCAGAGATCATGCGAGAATCGTTTGAAGGGATCGGAAAACCAGAACCTCTCAAACATCAGTTATCGGGATTTTGGTCACGCCGTATCGATGATCGCCATCGACTCGTGTATGCTATCGAAAACGATACCCTCTTGATCGCTCAGTGTCGGGATCATTATTAAAATTAGTGTAGCGTTTTCAAAAGTTCCCGAAGCATTTGATCATGGGTAGTAGTGTTATCGATCTCCAACCGTGCAAGATTGGATTTAAAGGCGGCACGGTAATGAACCCCTTTTTTAGAGAGATCGGCAGTGACATCGGCTTCAAACTGTATGAGAGGTTGGGTGATCTGATAGTGTTGTTTTAAGACACTTGGAACCGTTGAGCCCTCTAGGATCGATATCTGGAGTTTCCCCTCGGTGGTATTTAGCTCGGCATAGGCAGAGAGTTTACCTGTGATGGGGGAGGGAAGGGCAAAAAGTTTAAAGGTTTGCTCCGCATCGGCGTGTTTGAGATCAAAATGGATCGATGAGGGTTCTAGTTTTGGGATAATGAGATTAAAAGTCGTATCACTCTGCGCAACATCGGAAGTGGCATGGAGGCGTAGGAGCTTCTCATCCCCTTTGATCGATCCCACCAGGTTAATCGCCCCCGCTAGTGGCATACCGACAAACGGTTCCAAAATTCCCGCGTGTTCCAATGCCGTATCGAGGCTCACATTGATGTTAAATGGTTTTACATGTCCATATTGATCTTCCAATAGTGATTTTAGGGTAACGGTTTCATTGTTATCATCACTGAACGGAGTCGAGGTAAGGAGGTGTGTTTGAGAGTGGAGATGGATATCCCCCTCTATATCACGACGATCAAATCCGCGAAGTAGTATATCTCCGCTTAGGGTCGTATTGGTATTTGAGGGGTACTCTAGCAACTCCAACAACGGTTTATAGGCGATTTTAGTTACTTTGAGATCGAGAGTGGATAGATGAAAGCGGTGCAACTCAATTTTGTAGAGAACATCTCCCCCAAATACCGCACTGTTACCGTGGATGTTAAATGAGGCGATTCCGCCGCTTAGAGACCCTTCGGTTTTCAAGGGAGTCGCGAGAGGATTAAATCCCCCCTGTGCAAAGCACTCGATTCGGTAATGAGCGTACATCCGTAAGGTAAGGAGTGAAAATCCCCCTTGTGTAGAGAGGGTGTTGCCGTAGTCGTCTTGAAAGAGGAGGTGAAAACGCTTATAGGTAAGGGAAAATTCCTCTACATGGATCGGGGTATTGAGGGCTGAGGAGAGTGATTTTTCTAATATAGGTTCGCACACCCGATTTCCCCACGGGGTAAAGAGGAGTAGCAAAATTGCTAGGATAAAACCTACAAAAGAGAGAAGTATTATCCCTATTTGAGTGCGGTGAAAGTTACGAATACGTTTCATGTTAGAGCCAATATCCAAGGTGTACCGATAATCATAAAGATGAGAAAGGTGAGAAGCGTTACCGCTCCGCCGTAGATATAGATATCACTAGCACTGATGTAGCCGCTGCTCAGATAGATCGCGTTGCATGATGAGCCTTGCGGCGTGATGGTGGCGTTAAAGTTCGTGGCAAACAACAGCATCATCGCCATCAACTCTCCCGGAACCCCCGCTTGAACACCAATCGCCAAGAAAATACCGAACAGTGCGAGCAGATGGGCGCTTTGGGAAACGAAGAGGTAGTGGATGAGTACATAGACGCCAATGAGGAGAATATAGACCCATATCCATGAAAGCCCCGTGAGATAGTGGGTAAAGTGCTCGGCAATGGCGTTCATAAACCCTTGTTCCGCGAGTTGTGTCGAGAGACCGAAGAGGATGGCAAACCAGATGAGGGTACTGAGAGCTTCTCCTTGGCTTCTGAAATCTTCGATTCCAAATACTTTGGTCGCCATCAAAATCCCCAAACCGCCGAACGCAACCGCCGCTTTATCGATGGGGAATAGCCCCGATAGCGCCCAAAGGGTGAGCATAGAGAGAAAAACCCCTGCGGTGATCCATTCATTTTTGCTGATTTTCCCCATGTGTTTCAGTGCTTCTACCGCTTTTTGAGGGGCATCGGGGGTCTCTTTCATTTCGGGGGGATAAATACGATACAACATCCACGGGATAAGGGTAAAGGCGATCAACGTCGGAACAATTGCATACAAAAGCCAGCTACCAAACGTGATATGGATCCCCATCTTCTCCGCAATCCCGACACCGACAGGATTAACCGCCATTGCGGTGAGCCAAAGCCCAGAAGAGATCGTGAGTCCCGCCATCGAGGTCATCATCAGATAGCTTCCGGCCCTGCGGTGGGTATTGTCTCCCACTTTGGAACCGCAATCATGCGCAAGTCCGTAAACGATGGGGTAGAGGACACCGCTTCGGGCGGTATTGCTCGGAAATGCAGGTGCAATGAGGATGTCGGTGGCGATTACACTGTATCCCAATCCTAGCGTCGAATGACCAAATTTTTTGATGATATGAAGCGATAATCGTTTTCCCAGTCCCGATTTATGGACGGCGTGGGAGACCAAAAACGCGGCAACGATCAGGAGGATGAAACTCTCCGAAAATCCTGCATACGCTTTAGCAGGCTCTATAACTCCACTCAAAACACTTACGGCGAGGGCGATGATCGCGGCGGCGATGATGGGGAGGATATTGAATAAAATAGCGGCGATAGTCGTGATAAAAATAGTAAAGAGATGCCATGTAGAGAGGCTGATAGAGAGAGGCGGTGTGATGAACCAGAGTATCAATGCAAACGAGGTGAGTGCCGAGATACGTAGTGTCGTCCCCATAATATCTCCATTTTTAATGGATATTATAGCATGATCGAGAAGTAGTTTTATACTTGATAGTAATAGACTAAACTATTCTGCATAAAAATATTCATATACCCCTTGACAACATGTGACTCAATGCACTATAATAACACCGGATTTCAAAAAAGGAGTCGTATAAACTTATGTCAAACGAAGTAAATGAAGAAGTGATCAACGATGAACAACCAGCCCTCCAAGAGGGTGAGGAAGCAGTCGTTGAGAGTATGAGCGAATTAGAAACTATTACGGCTGAATTAGCGTCGTTCAAAGACAAGTACGCTCGTGTACATGCCGATTTCGACAATATCAAAAAACGTCTTGAGCGTGAAAAATATCAAGCGCTAGAGTACGCAAACGAAAAATTTGCGAAAGATTTGATCCCCGTGGTCGAT
>NZ_JBAQPS010000271.1:0-4799 GCF_049305995.1 Sulfuricurvum sp. | reverse complement strand
TTCTCAGGACTTCGCGGGTCGGGTAAAACCTCAACCGCACGTATTTTCGCTAAATCGCTCATCTGTGAAAATGGCCCTACTTCAGCACCGTGTGACGTGTGCAGCCACTGCGTCATGGCAAACGAGGGGCGTCACATCGATATCATCGAAATGGATGCCGCTTCCAGCCGCAAGATCGACGACATCCGCGATCTAATCGAGCACACCAAATACCGCCCCGCTAGTGCCAAAATTAAAATTTTTATCATCGATGAAGTGCACATGCTCACCAAAGAGGCGCATAATGCCCTCCTTAAAACCCTCGAAGAGCCGCCCGAATACGTCAAATTTATTCTTGCTACCACCGATCCCCTGAAACTTCCGCCGACCATTTTGAGCCGAACGCAGCATTTTCGCTTCAAACGGATCAGCCACCCGAATATCGTCCACCATCTCAGTCACATCCTCCATCTGGAGAATATCGAGTACCAAGCCGAAGCACTTGATATCCTAGCTCGTAGCGGTTCAGGAAGTCTTCGTGATACGCTAACCCTCATGGATCAAGCCATCATCTACTCCAAAGGGTTCGTAGACGTCAAAACCGTTGCCGATATGCTTGGGCTTCTCGATCCTGATTACATCAGCCGTCTTTTTGACGCTATTTTTGCCAAAGATCGCCCATCTCTAATCCAAATGCTCCAAGAACTCGAAGCGTATGAGTCGGAGATGGTGGTCGATGAACTGATCGCCTATCTTAAAGAGCGCCTCTACGAGGGTGATTACCGTTTCAGCTCACTCGTTATCGAACGATTTTTCCGAATCTTGAGCGATGCCAAAACCCTTTTTGCAATCAATGCGGACGGTGGATTTGTGGTGAGTTTGGTTCTCTTTAAAATGATCGAAGCGCTTAAAATCAAAGAGATCGATGAGATGATTGAGTCTCTCGAATCGCGGGTACCCCATACACTGACAAAAGTGCCGATTGCGGTAAATGTCAGTGAAGCACCGACTATCCATGTGACCCATAAACCGCCTACGGTAAAATCACCATTCGAGCAGCTGTGTGATCGAATTAGTGACCGTAGTGCCGAGCTTGGGATTTGTTTTAAGAACAATGTTACGTTCCTTTCCTTCGACAATGATACCCTTACATGGGAGAGCTGTGCAGAAGGGGAGGAGAAAGAACTCCTCAAAAACAGTTTCGGAATTATCCGCCAGTTTGTAAGAGAAATTTACGGAATCGATACGCAGATCAAATCAAACGGGTGTACTAAAACTTCGGAAGAGCTTACTCCTCTATCATATCCTGAAATAGTGAGACCTGATATCCTCGATACGCTGAGTGAAGAGCCTGCTTCAATGGTTGAAGAGGTAGAAATCGGTGTCGGAAGCTGTGTAAGCCAGTGTGATGAAACTAGTGTTAAAGAGTTTGATGGCAATGATGTACTCAAAGAGTCGATGATTCAAAAAGCAGCTGAGCTCTTTGAAGCAACAAAAATCACAGTTCAATCAAAAGTATAATTGCATTTCCTTGCTATTAAGGTTTTTTTCAGCTACAATACCCTTATAGAAAGATGATTTAGAGTTTCATCTTTGGTTTGTTTTTTATTGAAGACCTTTTAGTTAACAGTACGATCTACCATAAGACTACTCCACTTTATATTTTCGACCACCACGGCAACGAGGTGTATTTCCACAAACACAAGGGTCTATTATGGCAGAAGTACTAAACGGAACCGTTAAATGGTTCAACAGCGAAAAAGGTTTTGGTTTTATCCAACAAGATAACGGCGGTAAAGATGTATTCGTACATTTTCGTCAAATTAACCGTACTGGTTATGGTCGTGTTTCTCTTGATGAAGGTCAAAAAGTGACTTACACAGTAGGTCAAGGTGATAAAGGTCCACAAGCCGAAAACGTTACCGCACTGTAAGTTCTACTTGCAAGGACAGCCATCGGCTATGCTTTAAAAGCATATAGCCTTTGGTTCCGAACCTAAAAAATCCAAGCAGTTGGATTTTTTACGGTTCTCACCTTTGCAATCCCCTAAAGCTTTCCGCATTTATGCGGAAGATTTTACTTCCTCCAAAAATCATTTTACTAAGACACTCTTAGGTGTTTTTCCGAGCCGATTTAAAAGGAAACACCATGGAAAGTAAAGAAGCCGTATTAAGTGCATTAAAAGAAGGAAAAAAGCTTACGAGTAACATTACAGGATTGCAATACACTCTTATCGGAGGGAAACTTCATGCTCGTAATGGAGAAAAAACGGATTGGCATGAAAGTGAGCTTCGTTTTGATAATCCTCCCTCATGGCTCAATCTTAGAGTTTAATCTCAACAATTCTATGTTACCCTTATAAAATATTTTTTATGAGGTTCCCATGTTTTTACACAAACAAATTGATACCATTGAAGCAATTCCCCAAAAAGCCGGTCGTGGGGTAGCGATGAAAATGCTACTTTCACCCGATGAATCCCCCACATTTGCGATGCGTAATTTTACCATTGATGCGGGTGGTTATATGCCGTTGCATACCAACACGGTTGAGCATGAACAATATATCCTTAGCGGTCGTGCGCGTGTCGTGATCGGGGATAAAACGATTGAAGCGGGTGCAGGAGATGTGTTGCTCATCCCTGCTGGAGTTCCGCACAGTTATGAGACACTCGGAGAGGAAACGTATAGTTTTCTATGTCTCGTCCCCAAAGGAGTGGATGTTATCGAAGTGTTAGCCTGTTGAAAAAACAGATCCTTTTTGACAACGATGGTGTCCTCGTCGATACCGAACACTGGTATTACACCGCCAGTGCCGAAATATTAAACGCCAAAGGGTTTCATCTGAGTGAGGATCGTTATCGCGAGATTATGATCGCGGGAGAAAGTGCTTTTTTGATCGCAGAGGAGAACGGGATACCGATCAGCGAAACTGATAAATGGCGCGCCTGCCGAAACGAACTTTATCAACATTATCTTCGCAACGAAGAGATTGCTATCCCTGGTGTCAAAGAAGTGATAGATGAACTCTCGCATCATTATCGTATGGGGATTGTTACTTCAGCATTACGTTGTGATTTTGAACTCATTCATGCGTCACGTGGGATTGTTGATTATATGGACTTTGTCCTTTGCTCTGGCGAATACCCTCGTGCGAAGCCTTATCCTGATCCTTACTTGCTTGGATTGGTCAAATTAGGAGGATTGAAGCATGAAACAATTATTGTTGAAGACTCAGAACGGGGGTTGCGTTCAGCGGTGAGTGCGGGGATAGAATGTGTCATTGTGCATAATCGTTTTACTGAAAAACATAATTTCACTGAAGCAACTCATCGGATTAAAATGCTTGAAGAATTAATTGGATTATTAAAATAGTTAATCAATAAAATCTGGAAAAATTCCAGTGTATTTTATTTATTTTAAAGATGTGGAATTTTAATTTTAGAGTTTAATAGTGCTCCGATAATGACCATAAGGGCTAGTACCCCCATCCATCCGATAAATCCTGATCCTAACCACACGAGCCAAAGTAAAATTGCCCCAAGCGGTGTTGGAATGCCGGTGAAATATTTTGCAACCTCTCCAGCATCTGCATTAATGTTAAATTGGATAAGGCGTCGTAATCCACTAATAACGTAGTAGATAGAAGCGATAGATGTGACAATGAGAGGTATGCCTGTGAGGTGAGTAAAAACTCCCTGAAAGATAAAAAAAGTCGGAACGAGAACGAAACTCAAAAAATCGGCAAATGAATCAAGTTGTATACCGAATTCATTAGATAAACCATATTTACGAGCAATTTTCCCATCCAATATATCGAATGCACCACCCATCCATGCGAGTATGGCAGCAATGATAAATTTTTCTTGAGTAATAAAGTAGGTGGCCAACAAGCCACAAGTGATATTTGCCATCGTGATTAGATTAGCAAGGTTAAAGTGACTTGTAGAGCGCCATAAAAACTGCATTCGAACTCCGCATTGATACTTCTATATTTGAGATTATAGCCAATCCCACTGAAAAGGGTCATTGTATAACAATAAAAAGTGCTAATATTGCATCTTCTTTTTGAATTAATGCAAATCAAAAAGAAGACATCTATTAAATTTTAAAAAATTAAGGAGAATGTGATTTTTCGCTATACTTTCAATCATGAAGAAAAGCTTTTTATTCTCACTTATTATCCATAGTCTATTATTTATTGGTGTAAGTCTACTCATTGCGATTTTGCAAACTGATAAAAAAACTGAGCTGAAAAAAATAGCCATTTATTTGCCACCAATGAAAAAGTTAGAACCTGTTCAGCAACAAGCTATTCCGATTCTAAAACAGACGTCAATGACCAAAGCTGAACCGGTTATAGTACCATCACAACCTCAGTCACCATTACTGTCAAAAACTATTCAGCCATTAAAAATTCCAAATGATTCTGTATCAGTAGCGATTCCGGAAAAAGTTCAAGTCAATCCAGTACAAAAAACACTAGAGGTAGCTGTACCGATCGCTAAACTTGCTCAGATATACAAGGCTCCAGTTGAGCCAAAATCTGATCCTAAGATTAAAGAAGAATATATTAGTTACATTCGACAAACGATAGATGAGCGAAAGATATATCCGAAAAATGCAAAACGTTTACGACAGAGTGGAACAGTGAATGTGAAATTTACTATACTGGATGATGGTACAATCAAAGGGGTATCTGTTATAAATTCTTCAGGATTTGAACTTTTGGATAATGCGGCTTCTGATTTATTAGTAACAGTAGGAAAAGTACGCGCTATTCCTAAAGAAATAGCGAAAGATTCATTAGAGCTGACAATACC
>NZ_JBAQPS010000270.1:0-6383 GCF_049305995.1 Sulfuricurvum sp. | reverse complement strand
CAAAATTTATCCGCGAACTAGAACATTCTATAGCTTCATTATCTGAAATGCCACAACGATGTAGAAAAAGTTATTATATTGATGATGAGCTAACTAGAGATATGATTTACAAGGGATATACGATTGTTTTTCATATTAGAGAGACTAATGTACATATATTGACAGTGTTCCGTCAAAAAGCTTTTTGATAAAATGTAAACTGTTTCCAAATAAAAATTGAATAGTGAATACCTGACCCCTAAATTTTAAAAATAAAAAATAGGGGTTAGCTATTCTACCTTCTGAAAATAGCTATGTTTTTCTTCTGTTTTTTACGACGCTAAATGACTTCTCTTTAGATTGATTTCCAGATTAAATCCTACGGTCTTTGCGTACTCTATCAATGTGGATAAGTTCGGTAAAAAAAAAGCAATAAATTAGATAAAATAAATACTTTATAAATCTTGAGTTTTGGAGCATTCGATAAAGTGAGTATATATTCTGAAAAACTTGCTCACCTGAAAAAAGAGATCGCTATAGAAGCGGCTAAAAGACGTAAAAAGAAAAAGAAGTTCACTGCAAATCAAACAATAATTATAAATTTTATAAACGGTGTGACTGATGAAGCCAAATTTTCAATAAAAAATATGACGGTAGTTCTCGAAAAAGGCGACGAAAAAAAAGGATTTATGCATATCCTAATTTCCCATTACAACACAAAAAACGGAAATATTACTATGTCTGATATTATCAACTTTGATTTATATTTGGAACGATCTATAAAGCTAAATGAGTATGGAGTGAGTAATCAAAATTTAGAGGTATACCAGTATATCAACGGGACAGATCAGTATAAAATTGTATTGAAAAAAAAGTCTGATAATTTGGTTGTTACGTTTTATAGTGTAGGGTAGAAGGGAGCGAGACGAGAAAGCCTAAACCTCCACGGGTAAACTGAACGCACTTGCTCGTAACCCCGCTCCACTGCTGAAGAAGACGTTTCCGTCACAAAACCCACTGAATGGACTTTGCGACGGAAATAAAAAATAAAGTTATGCGCAAATTATACGCACTATTGACTAATGTGTCAATAGCTAAAATTCTTGGAAAAGCAGAAAAAGGTTTAGTTATTCAATCTTCACTTAAAAAATAAAATAGGGGTCAGCTATTCAATCTTCACTTTTACGTTTGCTGTAATTTTAGATTAATTTGAGTCCTACGTCCTCATACTGTTTAAATTTAGAGTCATCCGAAACCAACGTATATCCCTGCTGAATACAGTCCCAAATAATCAAACGATCAAACGGATCTCGATGGTTTTCCATCTTGGGAAGTTTATAGACACCAGACATACTCAGAGGATCAACACTGTGGACTTCAATCCCCATTTGTTTGACGACATCGTGTAGTTGATTGGGAGCTAACCCTTGAAGCTCCAGTTTTCCCAAGCCGAATTTCAAAGCGACTTCCCAAAAGCTGATATTGGTAACAAAAACACCGTTTTTCGGGTTTTTGAGAAGCTCCAGTTTTTTGGCATCTATCTTGTCGGGATCAAAAATAAGCCATAGCAGAATATGAGTATCGATGATATATCTCATAACCCTAAAAGCTCCTCTTCACTCATTGCAAAATCATCGCTAAAACGGACACTTCCTTTGTTTTTGTACAAACCGAATTTGCGCTCTTCTTGATTTTCAATATAGGGATCGTAGGGGACTATCATTGCTACTTTTTTATGGTTTTTACCATACACAATGATAAAGGTTTCTCCCTCTTCTTGTACCAAATGCAAAATATTGGAAAAATCACTTTTTAATTGTCCTACCTGTATCGATTGCATGGCATAACCTTTTCTATTTTCGATCATCATATCACTTAATTGACAAGTTGTCAAGTTACTGTTGTGGAGTTAGAAGAAAATAATGGTGAGCTTTTTAGTTGTTATTTGGGTATTTGTTATAGGGCGTTCTGTCGGGTGGGTTACCCAGTGGATTAAGCTGAAAAAAAATCCTGAGATAAGAAGATTGCCCGCCAATAATAGCGTTATATAGGGGAGAGAAAAAAAACTATTCGATATAAATTCTATGCAATAATATAGCGATTTCGTCCTGACGATTTAGCTTTATAGAGTGCATCATCAGCCCGTTTATATAGGGATAAAACTGAATCTTCCTCCACCCTAGCGGCAATACCGGCACTAATATGAATAACTTCATCAAATCCAAAATCATATTTACTGACTATTGCTAAAAGACGTTCAGCAACTTGTTTTATATCCTCGATCTCTTGATTATGAGAAATAATAGCAAATTCTTCACCACCGATTCGATAAAGTTGATCGGAATCTCTAAGATTACAGTGAATTAATGCGGCTAATGCTTTAAGAACTTCATCGCCGATTAAATGTCCATACGTATCGTTAATATGCTTAAAATAGTCAATATCAAAGATCATAAGGATTAAGGATTCATCATTAATTTGATGTCTCAAATCACTGTCAAAGCTACGCCGATTGTAGGTATTGGTTAAACTATCGTGCTCTGCAAGAATCGATAGCGCTTTATTTTTCTCTTCAATAATTTGTTGAGTTGTATCAAGACGACGGAGAAAATAAACAATAACACTAAAAAGTATTATAAAAAATAGACCTAAAATTGCCATTATCAAAAGAAAAATTTGATTTGCTTCTTTTAACTCATCATCAAACGGCATTTTAAGCGAAATCATTGCTCGAATATTTCCCGCTTTTTCTCCAAATCCTGCTATGGAGCCGTATTGTGCGATAAGTTCACGTGGTGCTTTATCGGGTGTAGAGTGACACTTCATGCAAGAAGCTTTACTCGGTTCAATCGGCATAGCATAATAAATATAATGATGACCATTTTCTTTGACGGTGAGACTGTACTCTTTCAATGTTTGATTCTGTCGAAATAGCTTGAGGATATGTAATTCTTGAACGCTTGCTTGATTAAGCAAATTTCGTGGATTATCAGTAGCTAGTTTATAATAGATTTGTGTCTTATTTTCATCTGTACGTAGAGTATTAAGATGTTCATGAATACCTCTGGCGATATAAGTAAATGAGAGAACTTTAGGATCAAAAAACTCATTATAGAGTTTCCCTTCTTTTTTTAATTTATAAATAACAGGCTTGAGATGATCTTCTAAATAGCTATGTAAAGCTCGTTGATTAAGCAAAATCTGGTCAAGTTTCTTTTTATTTTGATCTTCAGCATATTTATACGTGTATTCATAGAGGGTAGTACCGACTATTGCATATCCAGATAAAAGAATAAATCCTAAAATAATCAAAATACGTTTGTTTTTAGAGCGCATAATCGTTATTCCATCACTTAAAAATAAAAATATTATACTCTTATTAAACTTTATAATATAGATTATTTAACGTGTTCTGTTACACTAATTTACTTCTAATAGAATATAATAGACTTCTTGCATAACCTACTTTTCCGTTCGTGGTGAGCTTGTCGAACCATGAACAAAACACCCTTCGACAGGCTCAGGGCGAACGGTGTCATATTTTCTTATTCGGGTTATGCAAGAAGTCTAATCTTTCCAACCAACTAAAACTCCTGCTTTAAAGCATCAAAGTTACAAATATATGACCAGTTTAATTATCAAAAATCACCAGAGCTCTCCCAAACGGTACTTTCGCTTTTCGCGACAATGCCCATAACACTTCATAATTCGGTGGTATACGGGGGTATGAACCCTCACCGTCGGTAAAATAGAGCAACATCGTCGTCATCGGCAGATTTGCTTCGACGTAATCGAACGTTGGACGATAGTCCGTCCCCCCTCCCCCCTTGAGAGGAAAATCCATAGGGTCCCCGCTGATAAACGTATGATGAGCGTGTACCTTTGCATCGGCGATGATGAGTTCAATCTTCACCGAAGGGAAATTTTGCATGATCGATTTGAATTCTTCCATAAACGCCCCTAACAGCGCATCATCGATCGAACCGCTCGTATCGACTGCAACACATAGACTGAGAGTATCGCTGGTGAGCGAGGGGAGTGCTATTCCGCGATGAATATGTTTTTTATTCGGAGGCATAAAGGCGTAGTTGTTACGCATGTGGCGATTAACCGCGTTATAGAGTTCAAACCGCCAGTCCACATCAGCGGCTTTGACCTTTTTCCCCAGTCTCTCTAACCCTAGAGGCATAGCCCCTTTGCGCTGTGCCACCTCCTGAGCAATCGACGCGGCGTATTGCCACTGCGACTCATCAGCAGTATCCATTTGATCCGCGATCCCATCAATGTTAGCAAACTCCCCCGAATCATCCGCTTCTTGGGACATCCCCTCAGATGGTGAACCACCCTCTGCGCTCTCACCAAATGCATCCCCCTCACCGAGATTAAGATCATTTTTGAGGGCATCATAGATCTCTTCGGCGTACATTAGCTCATACTCTTTGTTGTAGTTTGCCCCTTGCGGGATATGCAGACCGCTTTTGGAGAGGAGATTGTTGATCGCGTAATCGGTCGCTAACTGCCACAATCTCCCTCTACGGTTGAGCTTGCGTTGCTGATGGGCGAGAATATGGTGCATGACGGCGTTGGTAAGTATGAACATCACCTCCTCTACACTACGACGCTCCAGAAATTCGACGTTATAGATAAACCGTTTCCCGTTGCTGGCGTATCCCGGAAGAGTATCACTCGGCTCAAAATTGAGTCGTGATGCAAGCATCCCGAAATAGGGATATTTGACGGTTAAAAGAGATTTCGCTTTGAGGAGCAGTTGTTCGTGCGACATTATCGCAAGAGTGTGTTGAACTGACGCATCCACAGAGGCCAGCTCTCGACATGATCGAGTTCGATTTTACGTGCGCGAAGGTCTTGGATAATCATCACCGCGAACTCACCGGGGAGTTTGAGGGTATAGGTGATGAGATGGTTCAGTTTTTTACTGCTCGTATAATCATTTACCCGCATCGTGAGTGCCGTGCTGAGGATATGAAGAGCCGATGGATCACTCGGTACATCCATGCACGTCCCCTCCAGTATCGCATCCAAATCAGGGAGCTGTGAAGCGACCATGCGAAAGCCCAGATACGATGCCGCCAACTCCTCTCCGATAGCCCCACTTACCATCGCCATCACCAAATCCTCTTCGGGATTGGAGGTCATGATGTCATCCACATACTGCCATGTACGCGGTGTAGCAAAAGACCTGCTCTCGGCATTAAAGACGAACAATGCATCGGGACGGTGAGATATATAGGCGATGATAGTAGGGTCAATCCCTGAGCCTATCGCCCAGTTGCGCCAATCCTCGACATTCGCTTCCATCTCCAAATGGACAAAACGGTTAGCCAACGGTGCCGCCATCCGAAACACCACCCCGCGATCGCTCTCACGGTTCCCCGCTGCCACAATTGCCCACCCATCAGGGAGACGATATTCGCCAATCTTACGATCTAATATTAACTGATATGCAGATGCCTGAACCATAGGTGCAGCGGTGTTAAGCTCATCGAGAAAGAGTATTCCTCGCTCTTGCGTCCCATCGGGTAAAAACGCCGGAGGTGCCCAAATCGCCGTGTCGTTTTTAGAGTTAAAAAACGGAATACCTCGGAGGTCAGTCGGATCGAGAAGCGATAAACGCAGATCGATAAACCCTAGTCCCGCTTCACGAGCGATTTGAGCTACAATCGAGGATTTGCCGATCCCCGGAGGTCCCCATAAAAAGACGGGAACTTTGCGTTCGCACAAATGGGCGAGGGATCGTTTGGCGCTTTGAGGGTTCATACAGATTTCCTTATTCTCGTCATTCCCAACTCGATTGGGAATCCAGCTATTTTTTGAAATGCTTATGCATTTATTGTGCGAAAATGATTGATAAAAATTTCTACAAACTACATCATCATTATGTAACGTTAAAAATCAAATTTTATGGTACTATTTTCTATACACTACCATTGAGGGATTCACCATGAATCACGTGCCTCACTTCTTGAAAAAATCCTCCTTGTATGTTTTGATGATGCTGTCACTATCAATTCCACTCTATTGTGATGAAATCAGCGGAACATTTAAAGAAGTAAATATCAATAAAAGTATCGGTAAATACGAAGGTACGGTCAATTTTGATATGGAAGCCAAGCTCAAACTCTACACATTGACGGGTGAGCCTGTCGATATCTGTCATGCACGGTGGAAACCCAACTGGGTCCAACTAAAAAATCAAAAGTCAAAAATCTATACTGCTAAAAATGTCCCTGCGAAAGTGTGGAATAAAATCGATATTGTAGATACCGACATCGCTTTCCCCTTTAGCTTTGCAAATCAAAGCTACAACGTCCACTGCAATCCCGGTGTTTTTGAACCGCACAACACACAAAAATTTTCGATGAATACTCCGGGGAGTACATCAT
>NZ_JBAQPS010000269.1:0-2533 GCF_049305995.1 Sulfuricurvum sp. | reverse complement strand
TACAAAATGAAAATGAAAGTCTTGTATTTTTAGCTGATGGGCAAGAACCTCAAATATTTACAACAGATAATATGGAACGCGATATCAAAAAAATGATTTCTAAGCATTATGTTCCAATTGGGACTTCATCTTTCAATGGTGAATTAGAAGATAAAGACAGTGTGATATCACAAGCAAAGCAATTAAAAGCAGTTGCAGCATTGTATTCTTGGAAATACATAAATACACAAACGAATACTGGTGTGTTGACTTTGCCACAAACAAACTATTTTTCAGGAACTGTAAATACATTTGGAAGTGGTGCTAATGCATTTTCAACGTTTAACGGATCAACGACAGGAATGGTTTCAACTCCATATTCAATTACACAAAGAAGGTATGACCAAGGAGCGGTCTTTTTTTTGAAAAGTACCAAAAGAATGAAATTTGGATTTATTTATGATGAATTAAGTCGTGAACAAAAAATAGAGGTTGGACAATTTGGTGTAGTAATTAACAATATTTATGAAGATTCTGCTGTTCACAAATCAGATGTTTTAATCGGGGATATTCTTTTTGAAGTTAATGGAATTAAGCTGCAAGATAGACAACATTTAGATAAAATTTTAAAAGAATTTGACACATCGAAAGGTATTTGCCATTGGAAAGTTTTACGAAATGGTCAAGAGAAATTAATTCAAATAAGATTTTAACTATCAAAACCTGTAATTTCTATAACAATATCAGCAAAAATACAACATTTATTGCTTTATTGCAGAAACTAAAACGAATTTGAATAAACAATTGCTACTGATTATACCTCTTTCAGCCATTCTAAACAAGTATGAAACCCTATGTGTTCCTTCAACCAGATGATAAGGTCTTCCGTATTCTCGCCAACAATTATCGTCAATATTTTTTGTATCCATAATGACCGGTGGAAAAGGAGGTTTGTGATTTTTGGACATATATGTAAAGATCATAGAATGTTGCCAATTTCTTTTTTCAAAATCGTCATACTGCAATCCCCATTGTTTTAATTCTTCATTGCTATTGCGAAAAGACTTAATTTGCTGATTTATTTCACTTATATTTAACTCTATAAAAGAAAGCGAGTGTTGTTCAATATCAAAATATGGGAAGCGTTCGTTAAAGTAATCAAAATGATCATATACTACTTGTCTATAAAATTCTTTCTCAGCCCCTTCTTCAGGAATTGAAAGACGTTGGCGATATTCTTCCCAATCTTCAATTTCAAATGTGCCAAAATTAATTGGTTTAATTGTATCTGGCAACATTATCTTTACCGTTAGGGTGCATTTTCCCAATTAAAACTTTCATTGCAACAAGTTGATCCATAAGTTGATGATTAATGGCACGCAGGCGTTTATTTTCTTCACGTAATTCATCCATAACAGCATTTTTCTCTTTCAGTTCTTTACGATGCTCTGTAGATTTTATTTTTGATTCTATGGGTGAAATATCCTCAAAAAGCTCTTTATAATTGGCATAAATATTAGCTCTACTGATTCCAGAAAGAGCAGCAACTTTCGTGATAGATATTTTTTCTTTCGATGAATGTAATATTGCAATAGCTTCTTTGATTTTTTTTGTTGTTTCTACTTTTTGTTCTGTTTTATACTCTTTAAGTGCATCACCAGCTTTTGCCATATTAATCCTTTTTTTCTATTTTCGCAACAATGTTATGTAGCTTTTGAAGATGAAATTTAGCCTTTTTTTCTTCAACAACGTGCCCATTTTCTTGACAATGGTGAACGTGTTTGCTTAAGATGCTTATCTCATTTTCAAAGTTTGGTAAAAAAGTTTCATTCGTCACAAAATCATTACAGTTTGCCATATAGCAACTTTGAACACCCAAATTAGGACAATGTCCACGTTTAAAATCATATAGACATAAACCGAAGGGAAGGGGATTTATGCCAAATAATTTAGATATATCTTCTACGGCTTCATTTAAATCAGACACAGTTTTTACATCACTGATTTTCTTTTTAAACTCAACTCCCTCTTTTCCTTGAGTGTAGATGTTATCCGATTCTATCATTCCTTGAAGATAACTTTTTTTCAAATCTGTTTTCGTTAAATTGACATAGTGCATTGTCATTTCAATAGATAAGTGTTTAAAGTGTGTTTGAATAACAGTAGGATTGACATTCTTTTCAGCGACCGCAATTCTTGCGAATGTGTGCCTAAAACAGTGTGAAGATAAATCAATAGTTTGATTGTTAGAATTAGTAAACGATGTAGGAAGATTATTTCGTTTTAAAAATGGTTTTAGTATATCGACATTCCATTTACTTGATTCTAATGAAACTGGTTTAAATCGTCGAGGACCAACCTCTACATCATCTTTATGACGCTTTTGAGAAAGTACATAAAAAAGATAGTTTTTCTCTGACGCCTCTTGTCTAAGTGGCTCCGTTAAGTCATCCATTTCCAAAATTAGCTTATAAATGCTTTCAGGTATAAGAATTTTATGTGGTGTCGTTTCTTCTTCAGTTTTTTCTATTTCCGTAGTAAGCCAGCATTTATC
>NZ_JBAQPS010000268.1:0-1673 GCF_049305995.1 Sulfuricurvum sp. | reverse complement strand
GGAGTGCTCACGGCAGTTTCCTTAGTAAAATAATAATAGTAACGCGATTATATCAAAGGGGAATATTCATCCATCTTAAAGCAGTGTTATTTAAAGCCGAAATCTTTTTCGCTACGGATATTTTTTTTGAGTGAAAAGATGTCGGTATAGCCGATTCCAATCACTTCGTAGCTCTTTTTTCCGCTGGGGAGTTGGACGCTAAATTCGTCCCCCTCCTCTTTCCCAAGCATTGCACGTGCGAGCGGTGAATGGACAGAAATTAGACCGTTTTCAGGCTCACTTTCTAACGTTCCGCAAATACTATACGAAAACTCCTCATCCGTGTTCACATCCATAATCGTGATCGTTGCACCGAAATGGGCACGGGAGTGATCAAGTAGTGATGGATCAATCATTTGAGCTTTTTGAATCATCGAGTTGAGATAAAAAAGTCGTTTATCGATATGACGCAGTTTCTCTTTTGCCGCATGATATTCCGCATTTTCACTTCGATCCCCCAGCTCCGCCGCACGCTGTTTTTCGACATTAACACGGGGCTTCTCGACATCTTTTAGGAATTTAAACTCCCGTAGGAGTTCATCGTACCCTCGCGGTGTCATGGGTTCGTTTTGGCTCATCTATTTGTCCTTTTTAGCATACCCAATTCTCCAACCGCAACCCCTCAACACGTTCAAATTCTTTGGTATTATTGGTAACCAATATCGCATCGCACCCTTTGGCATGGGCGGCAATGAACAAATCATTTGAACCGATAATATTTCCGCTAGTTTCCAACTCGACCCGTATAGTAGCATAGGACAATGCACTGTTTTTATCAAAATCCATGATCTGAAAATTCTCAATAAATGATAGGACGAGATCAAAGAGCTTTTCACTCCCCTTTTTCTTTGCACCATAGATCAGTTCAGACACGACGAGCGTAGAAAGAGCTATCGTATGATCTTTTTCAACGGATTTGAGCTTTTCTTTGATGTTCTGAGGCTTATTGCGGATAATATAGCTGCAAATGTTGGTATCGAGCATATAGAGCATTAAAATATCTCTCTCGTTTGAAGGGGTAGTTGCTCTCGATCCTCAAGAAATCCCCCAGTATCAATATCCTCTAAAGCATCAAAAAACACGTCCCATTTCATCTGAATTTTCGGTTTAATAATCAGCGTATCGCCTATTTTATCAATGCACACTTCATCCGTATCGACGCGGAACTCTTTTGGGATGCGAATCGCCTGTGAACGACCGTTTTGAAACACTTTTGCCATAACCGTCATCTTAGATCCTTTCTGCAAGATATATATCACAAGTATATACCAAACAATAGCTCGTGTCAATAGATAGAAAATAGACTTCTTGCATAACCTACATTTTATAAAAGCTGGATTCACCCTAAAGGGTACTTGGCCCGTCTTCGGGGGAATGACGCCTTTCGTCATCCTCGGGCTTGACCAGGGGATCCATCTCAAAAGGGTTATTCAAGAGTCTATTGCATTTTGTAAAATTGACAGATCAAATGCTATTTTTGGAAGTGAGGCTTTAGCCTCGCCTAGTTGCTTTATTAGAAATTGCAGTGCTTGCGAAGCTTTTGGCGGGGCTAAAGCCCCACTTCCGATGCAATACGTAACATTCGTTCTTTCGGTAATTTTTGACTCTCAACGTTCGTATACTAAAGATACGAG
>NZ_JBAQPS010000267.1:0-2510 GCF_049305995.1 Sulfuricurvum sp. | reverse complement strand
TGGGGTATGAACGGCTCCAAGAGATGTCCGATCCCGCTCAAAGCGTAGACCGTGCCCGCGAATACTGGCAGCAGCAGGGGCGAAGCGAGAAGTGGATTCAACAGCGGATGATGGGGCAGGAAACTCGAAATAAGCTTACTGATTATTGGAGCGAGAGCGGTGTCAAAAAAGGGGATGAATTCGCAATGCTGACAAATATTATCCACCAAGAGTGGAGTGGTATCAGCGTCAAAGAACATAAAAATATTAAAGGGCTGAAATCTCAAAATTTACGCGATCATATGAGCGAAGCAGAACTAATTTTTACCGCATTGGCTGAACTTTCGACACGGCAGATTGCCCAAGCTGATGAAGCTAAAGGGGTAGAGGAAAACGCAAAAGCGAGCAAAAAAGGTGGAAATATCGCTAAAAAAGCGCGTCTCGAACTCGAAGACAAAACGGGTAAAAGTGTCATAACGGGTGAGAACTTTTTACCACCGAAAAAGAAGTAACGTTTATCGAAACAACGCACTCGCATAGCCAACTACGCGCTCGCTATCTCCGCTCGCATCGGCACTGGTGCGATAATCGAGCAATACCGCTTCCATATTACGTTTATTGGCAACATCGAGCATCGCTTCAACCCCTATTTTCCCGCACGCTTCACACCCTTGATGGAGCATTGTACTGTTCTCATGTTTAATCGCTTCCAAACAGATTGAATCAAGTTTTTTCGCTTCATCCAATCCATAGTAATGGCTCAAATCAGTGCTGATAACGACGGCAGTATCGGGTTGATTCAGAAAATATTCGATAATAGGAGATATTTGCAACGGATCAGCATGGGCATAGACCATCTCGATCACGTTGACATTGCTCATATAGTGTTTAATAAATGGCATTTGTACTTCGGTACTGTGTTCATAGTGTGCATCATTTAGCATCGTTAGGCTAAATCGTTGTTGGATCTCATTGACTAATGCCGTATCGATCTCTAAATCTCCTAAAGGCGTTTGATAGCTTTTATTTTCACAAATACTGACCCCTTCAAACCCGATTTTATGAGATGGACCGATCACGACAACTGTTTTAGGATGAGTATGAGCTAGTATTCGAAAGGCGATATTTGCCGTAAATCCCGAATAAACCCACCCCGCATGGGGTACGATAATTGCATTGCCGCTCAAAGTATTAAAACGTGCCGCTATATCGGGATGAGAATCGAGTATCGTATTAAAATAATCAATCATTGTATTTATTTCTTCGGACGATACGGGATAAAAACTCCCGGCGACAGCCATATTTCTTTTCATTTCCAAACTCCTTCGATAAGTCGGTTACAGGTAGGACAGTGACCGTCATTGAGTGATAAATGGGTTATGCTGAACCCATGGCGTTCAATCAACAATGTATCACATTCTGGACATCGGGTTTGCGATGGAGATGAAACATTACCCATATAGACATAAAAAAGTCCTGCTTCTTTTCCGATTTTATAGGCATGTTTCAATGTTTCTATCGATGTAGCAGGGGTATTAATCATTTTATAGTCTGGGTGAAATGCACTCAAATGCCACGGAATATGCCGACCTAAATCAGTAACGATAAACTCAGCCATAGCGCGTAATTCCTCATTGCTATCATTTAGTCCAGGAATAACCAATGTTGTCACTTCTACCCAAATTCCATTTCGAACCATCGATCTTAATGTTTCTTGGACACCTTCAAGAGATGCTTTTAATGTGTTTTTGTAATAATTTGGTTTAAAACTTTTGAGATCGATATTTGCAGCATCGATCCATGATGGAATATCTACACATACTTCATCTGACTCGAAACCACTTGATACAAAAATATTTGATAATCCATTTTTTTTGGCTTCCACACCAATCTCTTTCGCATAAGGATACCAGACAGTCGGTTCATTGTAGGTGTAACTGACTGAACTACATCCTTGTTGGTATGCATACTTCACCGCATCTACGGCAGTAAGCGTGATTGACGTATCGATGTTTCCATTTTGGGAAATATGCCAGTTTTGGCAAAATGGACAACGTAAATTGCATCCGACAGTGCCGATGGAGAAGCTAATAGAAGAGGGCAAAAAGTGGTAAAGAGGTTTTTTTTCGATTGGATCGATATGGACTGCACTGGGATGATTATGTACTAAACATTCCAATACCCCATTTACATTTTTTTCGACATGGCACATTCCGATCTGATTTAAGGAGAGAGTACAGTAATGAGGGCATAAAAGACATACAATGCGATCCTCTTTGATACGATAATACTCCATCTATTTCTTCTCCGTGTATTTTTTAACCTGATACGTGTAGATTTCTGGATGATAAGAGAGTGGATCATTTCCTATACCGGCTTTGTGTCCCAAGTGATTAAAAAAACTGTCAAAATTACTTAAATCTTCCCACACTTGCGGTAAAAAAGTAGCTTGTTTATTTTCAAGTCTAAGTATGACTCCATCAATATTGGGACGAATTAATTGCTTTAACTCTTTTTGATCGGTATAAGCT
>NZ_JBAQPS010000266.1:0-7269 GCF_049305995.1 Sulfuricurvum sp. | reverse complement strand
CCAAGTGCGTTACCAACAAGTGAATTAGAAATAATTGTTAAGCGTATCGCAAAAAAATTGGAACGAAATGTGCTAGTGGATCCTAAAGAAAGTGGCTTAGGCGGATTGTTTAAGCGTTTAATGGAACATTTTTAAGCAAGACGATCTTAGCCGTACGATGTTTATACACTGAAGAGAAGGAAAATTATGCGAGGTTCGAATTTTGTCTCTTTTTTAACAGTACAAGGGTTTTTTATCGGTATTGTTTTTGGGATATTAAAATCGAATTCAGCGGAAAGTTTTTTAGGTTTTGTCATTCTTATCACGGTGTGTTTTTACCTTTTTGCCCATTTATGTGTTGGATTCTTTTTCCAAACACTCGGTATAAAATCCAGTTCTTTTCCTAAAGCATCTCATGAGCATAATCTTGATTTTTTTATACGTGAAATTAATAAGCGTGAACAATTTATCGATGCATTTTATACGCATAAAGCGGATTTGATGGATGATGATAATCGGGGGCAGGGATGAGTGGAACGGATGTTTATACGCAAGAGTTGAAACACCGTGAAGATCAGTTGGCACTCCAATATCTGCCGGCAGTTAAAGCGATGTCATTTCGGTTAAAAGAGCGTTTGCCTAGTTCGATTGATTATATGGATTTATGTGCGATTGGAACAGAAGAACTTGTAAAACTTGCACGGCGTTATGATGAAACTCAAAATGATTCTTTTTGGGGATATGCAAAAACACGAGTTTATGGTGCAATGTTAGATTATTTACGCTCTTTAGATACAGTAAGTCGCTCAAGTCGAAAATTGATCAAAGAGATTGATCAAGCTATTGAACTTTATATGAGTGAACATGATGAAGAGCCTAGTAATGAAGAACTTTCGATACTATTAGGTATTGAACTGGAAAAAATTCATGAGGCACGTATTGCTTCGGATATTTATACAGTGATGCCATTGGATGATCAATTAGGCACTCCTGAAGAAGGGGGAATATTGGAAAGAATAGAACATGATGATCTTATTGAAGCAATTCAAAATGTTTTAATGACATTTGATGAGCGTGAGCAGATTATCATTCAGCTCTATTATTTCGAAGAATTGACACTGAAAGAGATTAGCGACATTGTTAATATTACCGAATCACGAATTTCACAAATCCACAAATCAGTTATTCGACGTATTAAAGATACAGTAGGCGGGTACTAATGGCTGATATTTTATCGCAAGAAGAGATTGATGCCCTTTTGGATGTTGTTGATGATGAAGGAGATAGTGCTTTAGAAACGGGAGATGATAATCTCTTTTCACAACGTCAAATTACTCTTTATGATTTTAAACGCCCTAACCGTGTCTCTAAAGAGCAACTTCGTGCTTTTAGAGGGATTCATGACAAAATGGCACGCTCCATTGCATCGCAGATTTCGGCTATTATGCGCTCCATTGTCGAGATTCAGCTCCATTCGGTTGATCAGATGACTTATGGAGAATTTTTGATGTCTCTCCCCAATCCAACGAGCTTCAATGTTTTTTCGATGAAGCCGCTAGAGGGAAATGGTGTTTTAGAGATCAATCCTTCTATTGCATTTCCGATGTTAGATCGTATTTTGGGTGGAAAAGGTGAACCGTTTGAGGCCAATCGAGAATTTTCAGATATTGAACTCTCTTTATTTGAGACTATTTTACGAGTTATGATGGCAACATTGCGTGAGGCATGGGGTCCGGTAACTGAGCTATATCCTCAAATCGAGTCAAAAGAGTCAAGTCCTAACGTTGTTCAAATTGTTGCACAAAATGAAATTGTTGTTATGGTTGTAATGGAGATTATTATTGGACATAGTTCAGGAATGATGAATATTTGTTATCCGGTAATTGCACTTGAACCGGTATTGCCCAAGCTTGCTAGTCGTGACCTGATGCTGAATGAAACCAGTTCGAAAAAAAGCCGTAATCAAGAACTCCAAGTTCTTATCGGTGGTGCTCATGTCAATATTGAAGTGAATCTTGGAGAAGCGGAATTAAGTTTACATGAGTTGCTTGAACTCGGTGAGGGAGATATAATACGTTTAAATATTCCGGCTGATGATGTTGTCAATGTGAGTGTTGATGGAAAAGCTCGTTTCATTGGTCAAATGGGGCTTCGAAGATTTCGAAAATCGATTCAAATCACTTCATTAATTGATACGGAAAAAGATGCAGTTAAACGAGCATTAAAAGAATTTGAGACAAAACGAAAAGCTCGAATCAGCGGTGTAAAAGAGATGATTCACGGGCCATTAAAAGAGGAGTATGAGGATGAGTGATTTTGCCGGAGTATTTGCACAAGAGGCTACCGCGACAATTGAGGGTTTGACTGGACAAGTTCCCTCTATAATACTCAAAGAAGCCGAGAATATTTCTATTGTCTCCAATATTATCCCTCCTATTGCTTTGATACATGTAAGTTTTAGTGGAGAAGCATCAGGAAAAGGGATTGTTATGTTGCCTCCGCAACTGGCTACTGCACTTGGGGATATGATGCTTGGTGGTGAGGGTGAAGCAAAAGATAGTATGTCCGATGAAGATTTGGATGCGGCTAAAGAGATCGTTTCTAATATTGTTGGGGCGATGAGTACGACACTCGGATCACAAAAAGAACTTCCAAAATTGACAATTAAACCGGAAAAAACTCAATTTATTGCTGAAAATGGTGAAGTGAATCTCGATGCTTATGCCAGAATGTTCGTTTTTACGTTTACTTTAGGATCTATTAATTCTTTAATAATGTTTGTGATTGATACACCTATCTATGATGCTTTGAATGGTGGTAAAGTATCCGAAGCGGTATCAAATCCAAGAGGTAGTATTTTTGATGAACCATCCGAAGCTTCGGTAAAGCTTGAAGAAGGGGAGATGAAAAATATCTCGTTGATTTTAGATGTCAAACTTCCTGTTCGAGTCCGTATCGGAAAGAAAAAAATGCTTCTCAAAGATGTTTTGAGTATGGATATCGGTTCAGTTATAGAGCTGAACCAACTGGCTAACGACCCATTGGATATTTTAGTGGACGATCATGTGATTGCACAAGGTGAGGTCGTCATTGTTGATGGTAATTTTGGGGTTCAAGTTACTTCCATTGGAAGTAAGCGAGATCGTTTGAACAAACTCAAAGGGTAATAATGTCTCCGCATCGAAAAAAAAGAGAAAAAGAGTACCCAAGCAGTCGTTATGTTAAAGACATCAAATCAGCAGATGTATGGAGCGTATTTAAAATTATTGCCGATTTTGTACAAGGCTTTGATGAATTAGGAGATTTAGGTCCTTCTGTTACCATTTTCGGGAGTGCTCGTTTGGATGAAAATCATCCTTATTATAATAAGGCAATGCTTCTTTCGGGAATGCTTGCTGAACGGGGTTATAACATTATCACCGGTGGTGGTCCAGGGATTATGGAAGCAGCCAACCGAGGTGCTTACGAGCATGAAAATATAGAGTCGATTGGTTTGAATATTGAACTTTCTCAAGAACAGCAACCAAACCCCTATATCACAAAAGGGAGGAGTTTTGATTATTTCTTTTCCCGAAAAGTAATGTTGGTTAAGTACTCGATGGCGTATGTTATTTTTCCCGGTGGTTTTGGAACACTCGATGAAATGTTTGAAGCATTGACACTGATACAAACTCGAAAAGTGTGGGGCGTGCGATTGTTTTTAGTGGGAACGGAGTTTTACGCTCCTCTCATTCAATTTTTACGGGATAAAATGTTGCAAGAGGGGATGATCAATGAAGCGGATATGAAACTTATTACATTGACAGATGACATCCAGTTTGTTATCGAAGAGATTGAGAAGTCCCTTGTTTCTCAAATGGAGACACTTGAAAAAGAAGGATTGCATGATACAAAGTATTACAAAATTCTCTCTTCGTATTTTGAAAATAGACCGATTTGTGACAGAAGTGATATTTAATGATTAAAAAAGTATTAATCGGAATGAGCGGTGGGGTTGACTCGACGGTTTCGACACTGTTGCTAAAAGAGCAGGGGTACGAAGTGGAAGGGGTTTATATGAAACTCCACTCAAAACCCGGCTACCATGAGATCCATCAAGCGCGTGCACAGAGAGCGGCTGATTTTGCAGGGGTGAAACTCCATATTCTTGATCTGCAAGAACAGTTTAACGAAAAAGTATTCACTCCGTTTATCGAAACCTACCGTGAGGGAAAAACACCCAATCCGTGTGCTCTATGTAACCGCAATATCAAATTCGGAGCTATGGTGTCGTTCGCCGACAGTATCGGTGCCGATTTCATCGCAACGGGACACTATATCCGCCATGACGGACAATATTTGCTTCAAGCACAGGATGATACGAAAGATCAAAGCTATTTTCTTTTTTACATTGATCCTGCATTGGTTCCCAGATTGCTGTTTCCTTTGGGAGAACGTCATAAGAGTGATATCAAGGCTTTCGCTGCAAGTGTCGAAGGACTAGAGTCATTTGCTTCTCAGGGTGAATCGAGTGAAATATGTTTTGTAGAAACGACTTATATGGACGTTCTAAAACCCTACGTTCCTGTCGATCAAGAGGGTGATGTCCTCGATATGGAAGGCAAAGTTATCGGTAAGCACAAAGGGTACATGCACTACACGATTGGAAAGCGCAAAGGATTTAATGTACACGGTGCCCATGATCCCCATTTCGTCGTTGAGATCAAACCGCAAACCAACCAGATCGTCGTAGGGACGCGTAAGGATTTAGAGTGCAATCGTGTGGAGTTAGAGCGAGTAAATATGTTTGATGATAGAAAAGAGTTTGAGTGTGATGTGAAACTTCGCTATCGCACTACGGCGGTACGATGCTCGGTTAAAATCGAGGGAGATCATGCGGTCGTTGAGCTACACGAACCGGTACTCGGTGTTGCCTCAGGTCAAGCGGGTGTGTTTTATGAGGGAGAAAAACTTCTTGGCGGCGGATGGATCCTATAAATGTTACACACTAAAACGAATTCATCCGTTTTAGTGGCAGGGACAAATGTCCCTACAACCCCCTAAAGCTACAAAAAACATGTTTTTTGAGAGTTTTGATGCGATATTAGAGGAAAAACAATGACTTCCAAAAAGAAAATTATTGCCGCAGGGATTATCGGCAACGTCATCGAATACTACGATTTTGCCCTCATCGGCTTTTTAGCGGTGATGATGGGAAACCTCTTCTTCCCCTCCGATGACCCTTTTCTCTCCCTTTTGGGCTCTTTCGGCGCATTTGCTGCAGGGATGATCATGCGCCCTATAGGAGCATTGATATTCGGTCATATCGGAGATCGTATCGGTCGTCGCTTTGCTCTGATGAGTTCATTGATTTTAATGGCACTTCCGACATTTCTCATCGGATTTTTACCCACTTATGCGCAAATCGGGATAATGGCTCCCATTCTTCTTGTAGCACTGCGAATGATTCAGGGCTTATCGGTCGGAGGTGAATACGCCAGCTCAATCGTCTATCTCGTCGAACAATCCTCCCCGAATCGTCAAAATCTTTACGGCTCATTTGTTTCCGTCGGTGCGAAAATCGGGATGGCTCTAGGGTCGGGGCTGTGCGGAGTATTACTGTGGTATTTAGGTGAAGATGCGATGGGAGAGTGGGGATGGAGAATCCCTTTTTGGGTGAGTATCGTGATTGCGGCGGCGGGGCTATATTTACGCCGTAACCTTACTGATAATTATGCACCGAGTGAAGATAAAACCATTCCGATCGTAGCGATTCTAAGCTATCACCGCCGTGAATTTTGGCAGTTTTTGATCGTTGCTTCGGCAATATGGATTTTTTATTACACGGTTTTTGTCTATCTTCCCATTTGGTTACAAGGGAGTGCGGGACTCACTAAAGCCGAAGCAGGGCAGATCAATACCCTCTCGATTGTGATCGGGGTGATTTTTATCCCTCTTATGGCGATGCTTGCCGATCGGATCGGTTCACTTCTGGTGATGCGCGGTGCGGCTTTGGGATTGGCAGTTGGTATCTATCCTATCATGGTCGGAATGAGTGTCGGAGGGTATTGGGGCTCATTGGCGGGGACGATTGCCTTGGTGATACTGCTATGCGCTTTTCAGGCTCCTATATTCGCTTCGACGGTTAAGGCTTTAAGCTATCATGGCTATCGAGCATCGTTTACAGCAGTGATTTTAGGAAGTGCCGCAGGGATTGTCGGCGGGATTACCCCCGCTCTTATGACATCGTTGGAGAAACTAAGCGGTGACCCGTATGCTCCGGCGTATTTGATCGCCGTAACATCGCTGATCGGATGGATTGTTTTGAGACGGATAAAGGATTAAAATAGTTGAGAAGCTTTGTAATTAATACTTTGATGGAGCACTCTACCGATAATAATTGTTTGGGATGATTCATCTATTTTGTAAAATACCAGATAATCCTCGATAATAAGAATGCGACACTCTCTGCGGATATGTTTGCGTTTACAAGAGAGGCCAAGTTTAGGAAAATCGGCTAATTTGGCAATAGTAACCTGTAAAAATTGGAGATAGGTACTAGCACGAACGGGGCTATCTTCAGCAATATGATCTAAAATAGTTTCTAGATCAGTATAAGCTCGTTGAAGATAGACGATATTATGAGGCATATTTTGTGGCGAGTTTAGCAAAAACCTCGTCGTGTGTTCCGATGATAGGAGATTTAAATCCTTCATCGACTAATGATTCTAATTCTTCGTCGTACTCTTCTTTTGAGAGTTTTACAGTATTTTCGGGGAGTGATTTTAGAAAAGAAATCACTTTATCTACGACGGATTCGTCTTGTATTTCGAGATGATAGGCTAACATTTTGTCCCCTTTTTGAGGAAGTTTATTCGAGAATTATACCACTTCTTTGTCATTCCCGACTTGATCGGGAATCCAGCTTTATTTTTTCTTCTCTACCCTCGCACGCTCTAACTTTTTCATACTCTCTTGAAGTGTCTTTTTCACATCCTCGACCGCAAAGCCTTGCATGATGATTTTTGTAATATTTTAGGTAAACTTTTGTCTATATTGTTTTATAAAGGTTTTTTTAATGGCTGTTCCTGATTTTCAAAGTATGATGTTGCCTATATTGATTTTTCACTCCGATAAGCATCCACGAAATACACAAGAACTTTATCAATTTACGGTATCTAAATTTAATTTAAGTGAAGAAGAGCAAGCGGAACTTTTATCCAGTGGAAAACAAGAGGTATATAAAAATAGAGCATTATGGGCACGTACCTATTTATCAAAAGCTTTATTACTTGAAAGTCCAGTGAGAGG
>NZ_JBAQPS010000265.1:0-5773 GCF_049305995.1 Sulfuricurvum sp. | reverse complement strand
CTCTTTTTCTTCATCCGCAAACTCATAACCAATGGGCGTTGCATTTTCGGGAAAGATCGAGATTGTAACAAACTCTAAGAGAGCTTCGCTACAATTGCCTATCTTTTTTTAGGTTTTCCTATGACATATGTTTTATCCCTCTTTTTAGTATTTACCGCACTTTTATTGGCCGATAAACCAACACAATGGGGTGAAAATGTTACCGGAGTAACCACTACGTTTCAGAGCGATAGAAAAGAAATTGCTCTCACATTCGATGCGTGTGGAGGGAGTTTTCGTAGTTCACAATATGATATGGAACTCATCAATTTTCTCGTGACGCAAAAAATTCCTGCTACCCTCTTTATCAATACTCGCTGGATCAAAAGCAACCCCGAAATTTTTTCTGCACTCGCATCCAATCCTCTCTTTGAAATCGCCAATCACGGCACAGCACATCGCCCTCTCTCCGTAAACGGCAAAAGCATTTACAACATCGCAGGAACATCTTCTCCCGAAGAGGTAGAGCGTGAAATCAACGGCAACGGAGATTTGATCGAAAAACTCACCGGTAAACGCCCCCGGTTTTTCCGCTCAGGTACCGCCTATTATGATGAACAAGCAGTAGCTATTGCACGGCATAATGGAGTGGAAATCGGTGGGTTTAGTGTGCTAGGAGATGCGGGGGCAACCTTTAGTGCCGAAAAAGTTGCTCATCAGATTACCAATGCCAAAAGCGGTGATATCATACTTCTTCACATGAATCACCCTGAGAGTGGAACCCGCGAGGGGGTTAAAGAAGCAATTGAGAAGCTCAAAACACAAGGGTTTAGCTTTATCAGGCTCAGTGATGTTAAAGAGCGTCTGATTCCCCTTCCTTAACGTGTATAATTAATCTCAACAGTAAGATGGGCTAGCTCTTCGTGAATCCCTAACCGCTCTTTGAAATACTCCGGACTCACCTCTTCATCTGATGAGAGCGAGAGAATCACCGAATATTTTCCTTTTCCTACACGCCAAACATGAAGATCGGTTATTTGTGCTGCGATAGGGCTATCAATAATCACTTCACGAATCTCCTCAACAACAGGATCGTCCATATTAGCATCAAGCAAAATCCTCCCCGTTTGAATAATCAGCCCATACGCCCATACTCCAATAAGTACTGAGCCAACGATCCCCATCATCGGGTCCAGCCATGCCGCACCCCAAAGTTTCCCCCCTACCAACGCCACAATCGCTAAAACCGAGGTTGCAGCATCAGCAAGAACATGTAAATAGGCAGCGCGTAGATTTAGATCATGATGATGTTCATGTTCATGATGGTGATCGTGATGATGATGGGTATCTCTCAAAAGCCATGCACAAATCAGATTGATTGCCAACCCTACGATAGCAATCGCAATCGCCTGATCATAATGGATTTCACTCGGGTTGATGAGTCGCAAAATTGAGTAATAGAGCATCATTAATGCAACAGCGACGAGAAACAACGCACTCGTATAGCCGCCCAAGACTTCGATCTTCCATGTCCCAAACGCAAATCGAGGATCTGCCGCGTATCGACGAGCTGCACCATAAGCAAGTACAGAAAGCCCTAAAGCTAGCGCATGTGTCCCCATATGCCACCCATCCGCTAAAAGTGCCATCGAGTTGTAAATCCACCCCCCGAAGATCTCTGCTACCATCATAAATGCCGTGAGGGCAACGGCAATTTTAGTATTACGTTCCCCGAGAGGATTACCCTCATCAAAATTATGGTGATGGGTATAAACTTTTGTACTCATAGTAAAAAGGTCCTTATAAATAATGATAATTATATGCAATTAATATTCACTCTCTAATTAATAAAAAAATGTAATTTGCAGTTAGAGGAACTAAGTTCCCATCGTTATAATTCCATACTTATTTTTCAGGACTCACTATGAATGAAACCCTCCTTATCCTTGCGGTAGCATTAGCGATGGACTCCGTCGCAGTATCGATCGCCATCGGTTCCAAATACAAAGATCTTTTAGTTTCAAAAGCCCTCTTTGCCGCCGCTGTTTTTGGTTTTTTCCAAGGAGCCATGCCCATCGCGGGGTATTTCATCGGAATCAGCTTTGCGGAGTCTGTCCAAGCGTATGATCACTGGATCGCGTTTGTTCTCCTCGTAGGACTAGGGGGTAAGATGCTCTATGAAGCGTACCAAAACGAATTTGATGACGAAGTCACCGATCTCTCTACGAAGACACTTATTACACTGGCTATTGCCACCAGCATCGATGCAATGGCAATCGGGGTAACCTTTGCTTTTTTACAAACCGATATTTATACGGCTGCAAGCATTATCGCACTGGTAACGTTTATGCTGTGTGTTGTCGCGGTCTATATAGGAAAAAAGCTGGGGTCATTGTTGGAGAGTAAAGCAGAGATGCTCGGAGGGGTTATTCTAATCGGCTTAGGAAGCAAGATCCTCTTAGAACATTTAGGAGTTATTTAATCACCACCCATCGGAGGCATGATTATCGTGTTTTGATTTTTTATAGCGGCTGGCATTCACCCGTTTTTCGAGCTGATTTTGGGCATAAAAAAGCTCCTCTTTGATTGTTTCGATTTCCTCATCACTTGCTCGGAAATCAAGAATCTTCTGTCCTAGCGCTTCAAGGACGAGGTATTCATCTTTATACAGTTTGACCGCTTCATTTTTTTCTAAAAAGCGAAAATTCATATCTACTTTTTGGTCGTACTGCTCTTTGGTTGGATTATCGCTTTTTGCTAGGTAAGAGAGTATTCCATTGATAAAACGTCCAAGTAACCGAATATACCGGAGCCGTTTTGCATTTTCTGTTTTAGATTCGCCCATAAAACCTCATATTAATCATTCATCGATACAATACCGTCATTATACCCTCTAGGAGCCAATATGCGCTTAGCACTTATCGCTTTATTCCTCACCATTACGACACTCAGTGCGGAGTATATCCGCCAACCGATCGACCAAAAACTCATCGATAGCAAAATCAAAATCATCGATATTCGCACACCGGGCGAATGGAAAACAACCGGCCTCGTCAAAGGCTCAACCCCTATTATGTTTTTTGACGAGCAAGGAAATTACAATGTCGAAAATTTCTTAGGGAAACTGGGTAAAACGGTCAAAAAAGGGGAAAAATTCGCTCTCATCTGCAATAGCGGTAACCGTACACAAACCGTGGGAACCTTCCTCGGCAAACAGATGGGCTATAACGTCATCGACTTGCAAGGGGGAATCCAATATGCTATCGGTAAAAAAATCCCCTTAGAACCGTATAAACCAAAACCCTAACGTAGAAATTCGAGCAAATCGATATACTCTTTTTCGATCACTCCAAGATTCTCCAACATCCGCATCTCATCGACACCGGGATTTTCACTTAGAAACTCCCGTCTCCATTGGATATTATCTTGCAGTTCACTCAATCCTGTCGAAAGATACTCAATCATCGTATCGATATCAGCACCTCGAATAGCACCTTCCGTATCTGCTTTGTAAAACAACAATGCATAATCACCCGTTTCATGGGAAAATCGAAAATCTTCAGCAATGTTATGCACGATTGTCTTTATCCGCTCATCTTTAATGATACGTTTAGCCATAACCAGCCTCCAAAAAATAATGGTTTAATTGTAATCGCTTTTGGTATAGGAGTTGCTTAGATTATCTATCCAATTAAAAAGATTAGCCCAAGCCGTGGAATCACTTAAACTTAAAAGTAAACTTTTTTATTTACTGTTAATTGTAGGGTTTAGTTTAGGTGTTGTGGGACTTATTGGTTATATTAATATTCAAAATATCAAACGTAACATCGATACACTTTATTTTAGTTCGCTTGTTCCACTCAATGAACTAAATACGATTAGCAATACTTACCACAATGATCTAGCTTCCCCAATTTATCGATGGAGCAATCAACTTCTTACCGATAAACAAACCACTGAAAAAATATCTTCAGGACTGAAACGTATTAATCAGCATTGGAATATTTATCGTTCTCATTATAAAAATACCGAAGAAATACCCTATATTAACTACGCTGATACTAAAATTCAGAATTTGGAACGCTACTTCATTAAAGTGCACTCTATTATTGGTGATCCCAATAGAAATCATCCTCTATCATTGAGTATTTTAGATGAAAATATTCAATTAATTCATATCACTCTTCACACTCTCATTAACTATGAAAAAGAATCTGCACGATATGAACATGCTGTATTAATTGCACAATACAAAAATGCCCTTATGCAACTCACACTTTTTTTAGGAATAATGTTGATTTTAGTTATGAGCTTGGCATGGAAAATTTTTTCCCGTATTGAGTGGCAACAACAACAGCTTATCAGATCAACCGAAACACTAAGACATCTCAATCATAAATTAGAACAAGTATCCTATACCGATTCACTTACTGCCTTATACAACCGACGATATTTTAATATCCTTTTTGAACGTGAATTCAAACGTGCATTACGATCTGGTAAACCCTATGTATTTATGATGCTAGATATTGACTTTTTTAAACAGTATAACGATACTTATGGTCATTTACAAGGAGATATTGCATTGCAATCCGTATCCAAAGTACTCAAAAATACTTTACAACGTCCTGGAGATTACCCATTCCGTTTAGGAGGAGAAGAGTTTGGTATTATTTTAACGGATACTAATTGTGAAGATGCCCAAATAATGGGTGAAAAAATTCGCGCTAATATCAATAATTTAAAAATTGAGCATAAAGGAAGTAAAATTTTACCAACACTAAGTATCTCCATCGGAGGAATATGTATTGTTCCGACGGCACAAATGGGAGATGACGCTTTGATTCATGCAGCAGATACCAATCTTTATGTTGCAAAAGAGCGGGGACGTAATCAAGTGGTATTTAGTAATACGTTATAACTTCGGATTTTTGAACTTAAATTTTGTTTTTCTTCTCGATTATTATCCACTCTTCTTGCAGACAAGGAAGCATCTCTTTTATATCAATTCCCCATTCTATGGCAAGCATGATCAAATGCGCTAAATTGTAATTGGCTTTATTTTGTCGTAATTCGATACGAGCAATAAAAGACGTAGAGTTATGACCTAAAATATTGGCAAGCTTAAGCTGGCTAATTTTTCGCTCTTTACGCATTTTTTTGATGTGTTCAGTTAGTGCATCGTAGTACGCTTTAATCTCTGAACGCTCTTCTTTTGACACATCAACCGCCACTCACTCTTGGATGATTGATTTTAATTAAATCAGTGAATTAAAAACAATCACTATTAAGTGAGTGATAAGTTTTCTATAGCTACAATCTTTGCTAATTTTTAACAAAGGGTATTAATCATGAATACAAAGTTTATATCTATCGCTCTTGCTGGAGCGATTTTAATGTCAGGATGTGCGAATAAAGTTCCGACGTATTCAAACTCTCCACAGAATATACGTGCAGTTAAAACAGTGGCTACTTCCTCTTCTCCCGTTAATATTGGTAAATTTACCGCAACTAACGAGGGCGAATCCAAAGTTATGTGTCGTCTAGCAACTCCAGTCGGAACACCAGATGGGATTACATTTGCTAAATATATTGAAGATGCGCTCTCAACTGAGCTAGAAATGGGAAATATGCTCGATCCAAAATCAAAAATCACGGTTGCAGGGAATTTGGATAGTGTTTATGGAAGTACCGTATTAGGTAATGCTTATTGGGAATTTAAAGTCAGAGTAACTTCTACTAATGGCAAAAACTTCGATGTTGTATCACGCTATGACTATGAATCAAGCTTTAC
>NZ_JBAQPS010000264.1:0-2512 GCF_049305995.1 Sulfuricurvum sp. | reverse complement strand
ACCATCACTTTACCTTATCAAATGGAGTATGAACATGACACTTAAAGAGCGAATCACTACATTGATACAATACGCTTCAGGACTCAAAATTTTATACGTTGAAGATGAAGTTCAGATTCGGGAAAATACTCATTTGTTTTTAGAGACGATGTTTAGTGATGTTACCAGTGCCGAAAACGGAAAAGAGGGCTTGGCACAATATACTCTTTCCTCTTTTGATATTGTGATTACTGATATATTGATGCCGGAACTCAACGGAGTTGCTATGATCAAAAAAATGAAAGAAATTCGTTCTAAACAAGTGTTCATCGTCACTTCCGCATGTGAAGAGAGCAACTATTTATTGGAACTAATTAATCTTGGTGTATCACAATTTCTCCTGAAACCTATCCATACGGAACAGATGCTACAAGTTCTCTATGATGTCGTAAAAGCGATTTATAATGAGCGTAAAGTGGCTGAATTTACCGAACAGCTTAAGCACGATTTGATTCATCAAACAACTCTTTTGGAACAGTACAAAGAGATAGTCGATCTCTCGACGATTGTCACAAAAACTGATTTACGAGGCAAGATCACCTATGCCAACGACATTTTTTGCCAAACAAGTGGATTTAATCGAGATGAAGTACTTGCACAACGGCATAACGTACTCCGTCATCCGGAGATGAATCACGAGTTTTATGCGGGACTATGGCAAAAAATCCTCGATAAACAGACATGGAATGGTACAATCAAAAATCTCAAAAAAAACGGCGAACACTATATTACCGAGACAACCATCAAACCGATTGTCGATGAGTTTGGGGAGATCCTCGAGTTTATCAGTGTTAGTCATGATATCACGGGGATGTTTGATCTAAACGAAGAGATACGTCAAACACAGCATGAAATGCTCTCCTTGTTAGGGGAGGTAGGTGAAACACGTTCTCAAGAGACGGGTAATCATGTCCGCCGTGTTGCCCGATATGCGAAACTATTAGGGGAGTTGTATGGATTAGATGAAGAACAAACTTATCTTCTCTACAGTGCCTCTCCGATGCACGATATCGGAAAAATCGGTATTCCCGATTCGATTTTGCTCAAACCAGGTAAATTGGATACCGATGAATACGATGTGATGAAAACACACGCGCAGATAGGGTATGACATTATGAAAAATTCTAATCGTCCGCTTCTAAAAGCGGCGGCGATTATCGCACATGAACACCACGAAAAATGGGATGGAAGCGGTTATCCAAAAGCTTTAAAAGGGAAAGAAATCCATATTTTTGGGAGAATCACTGCATTGGCAGATGTGTTTGATGCCCTCAGCTGCGAACGAGTCTATAAAAAACCGTGGCCGATGGAGCAAATCCTCGAATTAATACACACTGAAAAAGGGAAACATTTCGATCCGACATTGGTTAATTTATTTTTAGACAATATAGAAAAATTTATTGCTATTTCTAAAGAACTGCAAGATTAGAGTATCAAAGAGGATAAATAGATGGCAAAATACAGCGAATTTAAAAATTTATCGATTTTATACGCCGAAGACGATACGGATTTACGTTTCATCACCGAAGAGACTCTCCGTCTTGTTGTTGGGAAAGTATACGCCGTATCGAATGGAGAAGAGGCGATAAAAATCTACGAAAATAACCGAATTGACATGGTTATATTGGATATTTATATGGGCAAATTTAGCGGAATCGATGTTGCCAAAGCCATTCGTATTCATAATGATAAGATTCCGATTGTTATCGTTTCGGGTTCAGTTGAAACCTCCGATCTACTCGAAGCATGCAAACTTAATCTCATTGAGTATATTCGTAAACCGATCGAATTCAATGTGTTGATAAAAGTGCTTTACCAAGCAGTAGACCGTCTCAAAGCTCAGGGACTCTTGATGGCTAAAATCAACGATGAGTTAACGTATGATTTTTTCTCCAAATCATTTCTTCATACGAATGGTGAAACCACCGTTTTGACAAAAAATGAAATCCATGCGATGGAGTTATTGATCCAAAATAGAGGTCAAATAATCCCTTACGAGACATTTTCAAATACTCTTGAAGATGAGATGTCCGATGGTGCTCTTAAAAACCTGATTTTGCGATTACGCAAAAAAATGGGAGATGATTCCAATCTTCGTAATCTTTCGAAGATAGGTTATAAATTGGTGTAAGGGAGTCTTAGCGTAATCGTAGTTTGATCATTATTACTCGAAATTTCCAGTTTGCCTTTAGAGTGATCTTCGATAATCATTTTACTCATATACATCCCCAATCCTGTACCTTCAGTATGATTTTTTGTGGTGAAATAGGGGACAAAAATTTTATTCAATGCTTCTTGGGTAATTCCTCCTCCATTATCGGTGATAGTGAGAATACCGTGTTGGTTGTCGTGGTCAATATCGATTTGGATGAGCCGGTTGCTGATATTGTTTTCGTCAAAAGCATCAAAAGAGTTTTTGAATAGCGAAATAATGACCTGAATCAACTCATTTCGGTAAATATCAACATAGACC
>NZ_JBAQPS010000263.1:0-5166 GCF_049305995.1 Sulfuricurvum sp. | reverse complement strand
ATGGAATAGACGCATTCTTGGTTCGTGATCTTAACCGTGACGGTATGATTAACGACGGAAGTGAACTCTTCGGCAGTGCTACGGTTCTCTCAAACGGCACCAAAGCAAAAGAGGGCTACGCCGCACTAAGTGATTTGGATGATAATCATGACACTATGCTCACGACCTCGGATCAAGCCTTCGCAGAACTCTCCCTATGGATCGATACCAACCATAACGGTATCAGTGAAAATAATGAATTTCAAAGTCTCACTGATGCAGGTATAAAAAGTATCCTTTTAGATACTACCAAAGATGCAACTACTGACAATGGCAATACCATTGGACTAATATCAAGCTACACTAAAGTATCGGGTGAAACGTATACCGCTGCAGACGTATGGTTTGCTGCCGAAACTTTTGATTATCAAGGGATCGTTCAAGCGATTGCCGAAACACAAATAGCAGGAAGTTGGTATACTATGAACGATTTACTCGACCATCACTTGAATACCGATACAATAATATTGGGTGGTGATATGGCATGTAGTTATGCCAAAGAGGGGGAACTCTCTCGTATGAGTATTGCCGGAGCGCAAAGTACTCTAAACGATCCAAATTTTGCCGTAGCCGCGCAAGCGCTCAATACCAATAATAATTTATACCATTACTAAAAAGGAACTCTATACATGTCACAAGAAACAAAGCCTCACGTTTTTAACGAAGAAGATTTAGCCCATTCGCAGCAGGCACTCGCCAAGCTGCCAATTCTAGGACCGGCAATATGGCTCTACGCCAAAGATCCGATCCGAAAATTTACGTTTATCGCCGAAACCGATTTTACCATCATGCCTCCGATCATCCTCGATCAATGTCGCCTCTATACCCGAAGCCAAATCCCGTTTGCTTTCGTCACATGGGCAAAAGTGAACGATGACGTCCATCAACGACTCCTCTCGGGAACCCCGAAAATTGCTCCTCATGAATGGCAGGGGGGAGAAAACGTTTGGCTGATCGACATCGTAACCCCGTTCGGTCAAAGTGAAGAGACGATTACCGAAGTACTTACCCTTTTCCCGGGTAAAAAAGTACACGGCTATGCTCCCGTGCCCGGTGCTAACCCTCCGCTTCAGCTGATGAGCTGGGATGTACCGCTCAAGGATACGGTATCGAATGGCTGAATCACGTATTTCTACCATGAAGCCCGAAGCGATCGAGTTCGCTCCGGGATTACTGGCGATTCAGGAGAGTCCACCCAGTAAATTGCCAAAAACCATCCTTTATTTGGTTATCGTTCTATTCTTTATTTTATTGGGGTGGGCGATTTTCGGCAAGCTCGACATCGTCGCGACTGCCGAAGGGCGTCTGATCCCCAAATCGTATGTAAAGATCGTTCAACCGGCGGAAGGGGGAGTCATTAAAGAGATTCTCGTCCATGAGGGGCAATCGGTACAAAAAGGCGACGTATTGATGCGGATGGACGGTACAGCTATGTTATCCGATACCAGGAGTGTCGAGGGGGAGATGCGTCTGCGTTCGCTTCAACTACGCCGAATCGATGCGGAACTGGGTTCAGGAACGCTAGCCAAATCCTCCGAAGATCCGGAGGATTTATACCTGCAAACGCAACAACAATACGCCGCTCACCGTCAAGCGTATCATGATGCGCAAGCGCAAGAGATGCAAGTACTCAAAAAAACAGAACATGATCTATCAGCGGCTCAAGAAGTGTTAAGCAAACTGGAACAAACGCTTCCGATGTATCGCCGCAATGCGGAGTCTTTCAAAAAACTGGCGGACAGCGGGTATATCAGCCGTATCGAAGCGGATGATAAAGAGCGTGAAAAAATCGAAAAAGAGCAAGATTATCACGCCCAAAAAGCGACGGTAGCAGGATTAAGCTCAGCGGTCGAAGCGTCTCGAAAGCGTTTAGCTCAACTCTCTTCAAACGATAAAAGCCAACTGGAGAACGAACGCTCCGATACCCAATCTCAGTACAAACGATTGGTTCAAGAATGGGGTAAAAACGTTTATAAAAGCTCTCTTTTGGAACTCAAAGCTCCCCAAAGCGGTATTATCAAAGATCTGGCTACCCATACACAAGGTTCCGTCGTCTCTCCGGGAACGGTGTTGATGTCATTGGTTCCCTATGATGATCCTCTCCAAGCTGAAGTGATGATCAAAAATGAAGATGTCGGATTCGTCCATCCGGGGCAAAAAGTAAAGGTAAAATTGGTCGCGTATCCTTTTCAAAAATACGGGATGATCGAGGGGAAAGTAGTGCACGTCGGTGCTGATGCGATACAGTCCACTACGCCACCACCTTCGACGTCTCAATCCGAACCGTCTCAGGGTATGGTTATGACGTATAAAGCATTGATTCGATTAAATGTTCAGGAGTTGGAAGTGGATACCAAACGGCTCAAACTCACTCCGGGGATGCAGACGATTGCAGAGATCCACCTAGGGCGTAGAACGGTTATGGAGTATCTCCTCTCACCTGTACAAAAAGCGTGGCAAGAATCGGGGCGTGAACGATGATACGTTTCTTGTTTTTGCTATCAGTGACTTTTCTTGTTCTTTTCGCAGATAGCGTTCTGACAATGGAGAGGGCGTATGAACTCGCATTGACGAATCATCCGGGGTATCGTGTCGAGAAATTTAAAACCCAAGCGGTCGAAGAGAATGTTCGGCAGGCGCAATCACGACTTTTCCCCAAAGTGGATATCAGTGCTTCGGGGGGAAAATACGAGTACGAAACCTATTATAACGCTACTGAAACTTCTGAAATATATAAAACCTATTCTCTTTCTCTGACTCAGCCGTTGTATCGTCCCGAATTATGGCGTGCGGTCGATCAGATGAAAAAGCGCTATAAGACTTCGACGATAGAACTCGAAAAACAGGCTCAACAAGTAGGAATCGATGTCATAAAAACCTATCTGCAAATGCTCAAAACGCAAGCCGATATCGAGAAACTGCACAGCCAAAAAGAGCTCTACGATGCCAAATTTCGTAAAAGTTCCGACATGATCGCTATGGGATTGTCCAATAGCGTCGAATTGATCGAAGCTAAAGTGAATAAAGAAAAAGCTTTAAGCGATCTTATAAGCAAAAAACGGGAATACCAAACACTGAAAAACAAACTAGAACGCCTGTGCAAAACACCATTCGATTCCATCGCCCCGCTCAAAAGTAATAAGATACTTTCCATCTCCAAAGAGGAGTGGATAAATCGTCTCCAAGAAAACAAAGATATTAAAATTGCCCGCCTCTCGAAAAAAGCGGCAGAAGATGAAGTAGCCATTCGTGGATACGATCACTATCCTAAAGCCGATTTAAGTTTAGGACGGAGTCAAAACGATACCAACGACCCCGTAGCGCACAAATATGACAACAAAGCCTTTGTTCAACTTTCGTTCCCGATTTACCAAGGAGGATATACCTCTTCGAGAGTACAAGAAGCGGTGTTACTGCTCAATGCAGCCGAATCCAATGAAGAATTAGCACACCTTCAAATGCAAGATAAGTTTGAAGAGTTATGGACGCAACGCGAATCGTTGCACGAATCGATTGACGTACTTAAACAGGCATTGGAATCGTCAAAGCTATTTCTGAAATCGGTGCAAAGCGGATATGAAAAGGGGATCAAAAATCAAATCGACATTATGGACGCCGAACTCAAAATGAAAAGTATAGAGAGCGAATTAAATATTGCTTATTACGATATGATGGTTAATGAAGTCGGCTTATTAGATTTGACGGGACAATTGTTAACCACATCATCGGTTGAGATGTCTTGAGCATAGTTTTATCCTATTAAAAGTTTTTGCAAAGATTTTGGATCACAGAGTCGTATTCAACAGATGTAAGCTTGGCAACTTTCTCTTTTATTCTCGTTTTGGAAAGGGCTCGGATTTGATTGATTAAAATATCCGAATCTTCTTTGAGACCATCTCTTTTTAGAATCTTCATTCTGTATGGATACATATTATCAATGAGATCGGTTGAAAGAGGCATCAGCATGACCGTATCTAAAATTGCATTTTCATCATTGCCAGAAACAATTACTGCCGGTCTTATTTTTCCTACTTCATCCCCTTTTTTAGGATAAAGGTTGACTATTACAATATCACCTCTATTTAATTCCATCATCGACTCCGGCCTCTGCAAATTCTAAATCTTGATGATTTTTCAATTTATGGAGTTTTGCAAGTTTTTCTTCCCGATCAATTTTTTCGATAACGGGCAGAATGAATTTCTCATATTTGGATGAGATGAAATATCCCACTGTCATATGGGCTCGTCGATCAATGATTTCAGCAACATCCATTATTTTCATTAAGGAAGGTTTGTTTTGAATATCGGTTACACCATAGGTTAACATCTAATATCCTTTTCTTTATATTTAATCTATATGTATTATATCTTATATTTAATTACATAGATACTAAAATATACTACTCAATCTAAAATCCCCTATCTATTATCGTAATAGAAATTACTATAATGTCGATTATTCTTTGTTTTGTGTTATCAATCATGGGTTAACAACCATTTCCAAAGCGGAATAAAATTAATAAGTTTATCTCCTACATTCATGGAGCCTTCACGCTCTTTTGTGATGAGAATACTCATATCAACCCCTATAAACTCCATCCCCTCGGTAAGTGAGTTTATCTCGCGTTCAAAAGTGTCCGGATTGCTGATATCCACGCTGACATTGATGAGCTGTTTTTCGCCGTCAATGACACAGTAAAAATCGATTTCCTGACGCTCTTTGATGTAATAAACCTCATTGGTTTTAGACCTGAGTGCTAAAAAAACCAGATTTTCATAGAGCTTGGAGTAATCAGGAGAAAACGATGCATCATACACCGCTCGAAGCCCGTTATCAATCGCATAGATTTTTTTAGGATTACGCTGCTCTTCACGTACTGAGCTTCTAAAGATCGGGACACTAAAAATGGCATACGCCTCTTCCAAATATCCAAAATAATCAAACAGTGTCTCTTTTCCGAGTTTGAATCCATTGGATTTAAAATCATTATAGAGCTTGGTAATACTCACTGACGTCGCCATATTGACGAAGGCATATTTGATCAAATGTTTCACAAGTGCCGTATTGGTAATCCCATAGCGCTCAATAAGGTCTTTGTAGACAATCAGATTGATGTAATCGCTTAG
>NZ_JBAQPS010000262.1:0-1567 GCF_049305995.1 Sulfuricurvum sp. | reverse complement strand
TAGCTCCATGAGAACTCATCGTATCGGCTAGGTTCGATCGCCGCAGCCCAACTGTCGAAGATTTGGACGACATCGATTCCCGATTGAATCTGTTTTTCCATATACAATTTGACCACATCGGTCACTTTTCGGAGGATTTTATGGAGAAGTTCAGGGTTAGAGTACATCATTTTTTTACAGATGTTATAGGTTTTAGTCCCTTGCCCCTCGATCATATAAGTGGCTAACGTCCACGGTGCACCCGTAAATCCGATGAGGGCTTTGTTATCACCGCGCTCATCGAGCTGTTTGCGGAGAATTTGGATGGTTTCATAAACGTAGGTAAGTTTTGATGCCGCTTCCTCACCGCCGATAAGTACATCTAAATCCTCTTCAGAAGTGATCGGTTTTTCGAAAACGGGTCCTTCCCCTTTGATAAAGTCGAGTTGCATCCCCATTTCGTTCGGAACGACCAATATATCGCTGAACAAAATCGCCGCATCAACACCGACAAGATCGACGGGTTGGATCGTCACTTCTGCCGCCATATCGGGAGCGTGGCAAAGATTGAGAAAGTTTCCGGCACGGCGGCGTACTTCCATATACTCAGGGAGATAACGTCCCGCTTGACGCATCATCCATACAGGGGTATAAGGGGTCTCTTTACCGAAACACGCATCAACAAAATTTTTACTCATGGTGACCTACTTTGCTCAAGAAATAAAGACCGACGGCTACAGCTGTGATCGAGAGGGCTAGATAAAGGAGTTCTAATGCTCCGCTAAATACGGTATGTCCCACTTTTTGGAAAAAACCAACGACGAGTACCATGACGATAACTTTCGAGATTTTATCTTTGAGTTGATCGAGTGAATGAACGGCGAGGAGCTGATTTTCATGTCCGTGCTCATCTTTTGCCGGATCGATATCGGAGATAAAGAGCTCATACAGACCAAACGAGAAGATAATCATCACAACCCCGATAAGGTATAAGTCAACTGCACCGATAATACCGCCGACAATCTCTTCGTGAAAGTGTTCAGGATGGGCATGGATAGCATACGTTTGCACAACGTAAGCAGCGGTATTATAAACATCAACACTCGCGACGGCGAAGAGGACAAATGCCCCTACAAGACCGAAAACAACAGCGAGTAGAATGATGAAGCGCGTGCTCCACAACCCATGTTCGAAGAGTTTTTCGAGAAAATTCATCTTATTCTCCTTGCATCTCTACCCATTTTTGGGCGATACGGACGGCGTTTGTCGCAGCTCCTACTCGTAGGTTGTCAGCTACAACCCATAGATGAAGGACATTTTCGCGGTAAAGGTCGTTGCGGATACGTCCCACAAAGGTCTCATTTTGATCCATACAAAGAGACGGCATCGGATAAATACTCTCTTTCGGTTCATCCAGAATGATAATGTTTGGTGCTTTGCGGAGTAATTCACGTGCTTCATCAGCGTCCACCGCACCATCAAACGTGAGGGTAAGTGTTTCGGCATGACCGCGAAGGGTTGGGATACGGACACAGGTTGCACTCACTTCGATCTCTTTGTGCATGATTTTTTGAGTCTCATTCACCAT
>NZ_JBAQPS010000261.1:0-7110 GCF_049305995.1 Sulfuricurvum sp. | reverse complement strand
GCTTTGATGATATTAGTAACCGTATGCCCTATGCTGCTATCTATACCAGTCTCGGATGCCCATATTCGTGTACATTTTGTTGCATTAATGCCCCCTTCGGCAAGCCGGGTATACGGTACCGAACACCTGAAGTTGTGGTGAAAGAACTAGAATTGCTTCATACTCAATACGGTGTTAAAAATGTTAAATTTGTGGATGAGATGTTTGTGTTGGATGAACGCCATTACATGAAAATTATGGATTTGATTATCGAGAAAAAACTTGATTTGAATATATGGTGCTATGCCAGAGTCGATACGATCAAAGAAGAGACGCTTGATACCATGAAAAAAGCGGGTGTCAATTGGTTGGCATTGGGTATTGAATCAGCGAATCCGAATGTAAGAGACGGTGCTTCGAAAAAGATGAGAGTTAAAGACATCGAAACGGTTATACGACAAATACAAAATGCCGATATACGAGTTATAGGTAATTATATCTTCGGACTGCCCGACGATACGGAAGATACACTCAAAGAAACCTTAGAAATGGCGATTGAGCTTAATTGTGAATTTGCGAATTTTTATTGTGCGATGGCGTATCCTGGATCAGAGCTGTATACGATGGCGTTAAAAGAGAATTGGGCGTTACCGAAAGAGTGGAAAGATTATTCACAACACGGCTACGCTATCCTTCCGCTCCCGACCAAGCATTTGAGCGCGAAAGAGATTATTCGATTTCGAGACAATGCATTTCATCACTATTTTGAAAATCGGGTATATCTCGATATGATAGAGTCAAGATTTGGGTTAAGTGTACGAGAACATATTGAACAGATTACAAAAAACAAATTAAAAAGACAAATTTTAGAGTAAATAAGGTGTGGATAGATGGATTTTAAAATAGAAGATATTTCGTATACGGTTAGTGAGTTTTGTCCCGGACCTTGTCGATATTGTTCCATGTGGGAACTTCCGAACCGTCAAAAAGAGGAATTAACCAGCGAAGAGCTTGACAGCGTATTTAGCTCACAATATTTAGATCTGAAAAAAGTTCATCTTACAGGAGGAGAGCCTCATCTCTCACCCACTTATCTCAGAGTGGTGGACAGCCTCCAAAAATATCATCCGAATGTTATTATTGATTCACCTATCACGGGATGGTTTCCGGATAAACATGAAGAGATTGCGAGATACGTTTTACAAAAGTCTCCCCTTTACCGACTGGATATTTCATTAGATGGCGATGAGGAGACCAACGCAAAGATTCGGCTTCACAAAGATGGTTTTAAAAAATCAATCGAAACGGTTGAACGGCTCAAAAAAATTCCGGGGGTACTGATCCGCTTCCAATTTACTATTTATAAAGAAAATTACCATTTAATCGAGTGGATTTATAATTTTGCAAAAGAGATGGGAGTGGGGCTATATCTGGGCTATGGAAGATATAATCCTGAGCGATACCGAAATAAGAAAGACAACGTAACCCAAGAAGAGCTTAGTGAGAATGATTTCATCTATACTGAAGCTGAGTTGGCGGAGATTGATCGACAGCTCAAAACTATCGGTTATGATAAGGGGAGATATGCGAGCAAATATTTGCTTCAAAAAGCGGTATTTGATGGGGAACATATAGATTTTAACTGCTACATGGGGTCTAAAAATATCGATATTGACCCTTACGGTAATTTATATCCATGCCTCCTTTGGCTCCCGTATTTAAAAATAGGGAATATCAGAGAAGCCGGTGGTTTTGACAAGGCAATTGAGCAGATGCAGGCCAAAGAGGTGTTGAATGCGATTGAGAATAAAGCGTGTCAGAAGGATTGCCTTTATACATGTGCAAACAAATGTGAACTGATTGAACCGAATATCAAAGCGGTTGGAATGATGAATTACGATGGCGGTCAATATGGCTTTATGTTCAGTCAAACCGACATCATTCCTCTTCGTCCTTGGTGGTATGATGAGTATAAAGCCAAAGGGATCATTTAAACTATGGTATGGTTTGACCTCGTTACCCCTAAATCAGTTCTATTTTTTCGACGGATCATTATGGAAATTCAAAAGCGCGGGCATGAGGTTCTTGTGAGCGCACGTGAAGGGAAAGATTATTCCGAGGTAGTGGAATTGCTTCGATTGTATAAGATTGATTTTGTCAATCGCGGGGGATTCGGTGGGGCTGATTTAAAGGATAAACTTTCAGCATCATTGGAGCGTCAAAAAGAGTTGATGGAATTTATTGCCGATCATCATATTGATCGGTTGGTTTGTTTATGCAGTGTTGATGCGAACCGGATTGCGTTTGGTTTGGGAATTCCAATCATCAATTTTTACGATATACCTCTCTCGGATTGCGAGGAGAATTTTAAACGGGCATTGCCGCAAGCGAGGCTCACGTTACCGCTTTCGACACGAGTTTTGAAACCTTTTGTTGTCCCTGATGAAATTTTTAGACGTTTTTCATTGGAAGACGAACAGATTTTTAATTATGATTTTATAGATCCACTCATTTGGCTCGAAGAGTTTTGTTATGATCCGGAGTATGTTAAAACCCTTTTGGAACCGTTTAAGATAGATTGTTCACGCCCTTTGATCGTTTTACGGGAAGAGGAGTATAAATCGAGTTACGTAACAAAACAATTTCCGATTCTCTACGATGCGATGGAAGAGTTGAGTGCATTGGGAAATATTGTCATTATTCCACGGTATGAAGCCTCTTATCTTAAAGCGTTATTCCCTTATGCGTATGTGTTGGAGGAAAAGGTGGTTATTCAGCATTTGCTGCGAGAATGTGATCTTTTTATCGGCGGTGGCGGAACGATTAATACCGAAGCATGTTATTTCGGAACGCCGACTATTTCGACACGTAGTTTCGTGAGCCATTATGATAAATACCAAATTGATACGCAGATGATGCGATGGGTTACAACGAAAGAAGAGCTGGTGAAGGCGGCATCGGAGATGATTTCACAACGCCAAGAAGAGAGAGCCAATGCAGTTTTTGGGACAATGAACGTGGCGATTGATACGATTGTAAAGACTATTTTGGAATAATCTATTGTTGGGATGAGGTTACTCCGATTTGGTGATACTCAAATCCGAGTGTTTCGAGCCATTTGGCTTTATACTGATTACGTCCGTCAAACAGAATCGCTGTACGGAGTCGATGTAAAATTTCTTCAAAATCAGGACTTCGAAATTCTTTCCATTCAGTCACTAGAATGAGGGCATCAGCATCATCTAGGGCATCGTATTTATTCGGAAGATAGACGATTTCAGGAAAAAGCTTTTGAGTTTCTTCCATTGCCTCGGGATCATAAGCACGGATGGTAGCACCTCTTCCGATCAGGTCTTTTATAATTGTAATGGAGCTTGCTTCGCGTATATCGTCAGTTTGGGGTTTGAAGGCTAGACCCCATACAGCGAAAGTTCTGCCGCTGAGATCCTCTCCAAAGCGATGAACGACTTTACGGGCAATGAGATGTTTTTGGCTGTTATTGACCGATTCGATTGCATCGAGCATCTGAGGAGTATATCCGTAGTGTCTGGCAGTATAGGCTAAAGAACGGATATCTTTTGGGAAACAGCTTCCGCCGTATCCGCATCCGGGATAGATAAAACTATATCCGATGCGGCTGTCGCTGCCGATACCAATCCGGACTTTATTGACATCCGCACCTGTAAGTTCACAGATATTAGCGATTTCATTCATAAAACTGATTCGGGATGCGAGCATTGCGTTGGCGGCGTATTTTGTCATTTCGGCGCTACGAACATCCATACCGATAAAGCGATCTCGTGTTTTCATAAATGGAGCGTATAAATCGTGCATGATGCTCATGGCGTTATTATCATCTGCACCTACGATCACTCGGTCAGGATGCATGAAATCGTCGATTGCTGAACCTTCTTTGAGAAATTCAGGATTAGAGACGACGTGAAATCCGAACGATACCCCTCTGCGATTGAGTTCAGTTTGAATATGTAGACGAACTTTATCAGCTGTTCCTACCGGAACGGTTGATTTATTGATCACGATCGTTGAATGGTGCATACAGCGACCAATTTCTGAAGCTACACCCAAAACATAATTCAGATCGGTTTGACCATTAGGTGTCTGAGGGGTACCGACTGCGATAAAACAGAGTTCACATTCGGCAAGTGCTGTGCACAGGTCGGTTGTAAAACGGAGCGTTTGTTTGGAGATGTTTGAGATAACCAGTGTTTCGAGACCCGGTTCATACATAGGAATTGAACCGGCGGATAGTTTATCGATTTTTTCACGGTCGATATCGACGCATATGACCGTATTGCCCATATCCGCCAGACATGTTCCTGTGACCAGTCCGACGTAACCAGTTCCGATGATGGTTATTCGCATGGTGGCTCCGTTGGTATTATCTGATCATAGGATAAAGGTGTTCCTTTTGGATAATTTGAGGTAAACTTTTTTCCTAGAATTTTAGGTAGATATTTTGGAGCCAATCCGAATCCGGGACGAACGGAACGTACATTACGCTCGGTAACGATTTCTCCGGCTTTGACATCTTCGGAAATAAACAGACTGCGCGAAAACTCCCGTGATTTCAAACTCTTCGGACTTAATTCATACGTCACTTTCCCCAAAAGTTTTTCACAGTCGCGTACCGCATCGACCATCATCTTAAATTCCTGCGGTTCCAAGCTAAACGCGCTGTCCGCACCGCCCATACCGCGATCGAGAATAAAATGCTTCTCGATCATCCGTGCCCCCAAAGCAACGGCGGCAACAGGGGCAGCGAGACTCATCGTGTGATCGGAGAGCCCTACATTCACCCCAAAGCGGGTTTTCAGATCGCTAATCGTGAGAAGGTTCATCTCCTCTAACGCGGCTGGATAGGCGGAGGTGCATTTGAGCAGTGTGATCTGGTCGTTCCCCACACGCCGACACGCACTCATCGCCTCTTCGATGTCGCTCAGTGTCGCAATACCGGTGGAGATGATGATCGGTTTCCCCTTGGCAGCTGTGTATTCGATGAGTGGAATATCGGTGATCTCAAAACTGGCAATCTTATACGCCGGAACGTCCAACTCAGACAAAAAATCGACGGCACTATTATCAAACGGAGAGGAAAATGCCTCCATCCCGAGACTTTTGGCATGATCGAAGAGGATGCTATGCCACTCCCACGGAGTCATCGCTTCGGCATAGAGATCATGAAACTTCCGTTTGTCCCACAGCGTCCCCTGTGAAATCGTAAACATCTCGCTGTCGCAATTGAGGGTAATCGTGTCGGGGGTGTACGTTTGAAGCTTGATCGCGTCGGCACCCGAAGCCTTCATCGCATCGATGGTACGCAATGCGGTATCGAGCGAGCCGTTGTGGTTGGCGGAGAGTTCAGCGATGATAAATACTTTTTCATCCGTATTATGGTGTCCGATCTTCATTGATACAGCTCCATTCTAATCATTTCTCTTTTTTCATACGCGGTTCGGTTTGTCTCTACAAAATCGAATTTTTCGTATAAATATTTAGCCCGCTCATTGTCGACAAAAACAGTGGCAATCAGCGTTTTTACCTTGAGGGTTACAAACGCATAGTCGATCAGCGTTCTCATCAGTGTTTCCCCGACACCTCGCATCTGAGGATTTGCATATAGCCCTAGTTCGGCAGATTTTTCCGTTATATCCATGAAATCAATTACGCCGATATTTTTACCCTCTCGTTGAACCAAAAAATAGCGTCTATCCACTCTACGTTTTAGCGATTCGACAAACTGCAGATGCTCCTCCATAGAAATTTCATTCTGATGGAGCATCCATTCACGAATTTTCGGATGATTGCGCCACGATAACACCAAGGTTAGCTGGTTTGTATCAAGCGTTGTAAAATCGAGTAATCGCATCGACATTCCACTCCTTTAAAACGACATAGTTCTCTTTTTCTAAATACTCAACCATATCTTCTTGATTAGTAGCGCTCTGGAGCGCGATAAAGGGAATTTCCATATAAAGAACTTCATGCACCATAACACTGGGGGTGATAATTGCTAAACGGCTTTGATGGAGAAGCTGTGCCACATGTTTTGAATTGACTTCTAACGTAATGTTTTTTTTCTCTTTAACAAAGATTTCCAGTTCATTCAGATGGGGATTTCCGGATGTCGTTACGACGCATACACTCATATCATCACGCAGTGTTTTGAGAATATCCAGCGTCATATTGGTAGGATCGGTTCCCCCCATCGCGATAAAAATATCATAGATTTTTTTTCGTTTGATTTGCTTTTCGGTTTTAAACTCATCACGTATCAGCGTGTACTCCGCACCGCAGTGAAGTTCACAATGTTCAGGAACCAATCCACGGTATCGAGTCAGATTCGCTGAGATATTGTGGTTGAGGAGGATGTCACAATAGTGGTGTTCATAGGTATCATCAAACGAGAGGATAGTAACTCCGCAAGTATCTTTGAGCTTTTTCTCGAAAACGGCATCGATACCGTAGTGATCGAACACCACCATATCGATAGTCTGTTCCCGAATAAGGGCTATCAGCTCGTTGGGATCGTTAGAACCCAGAATGTGGACGGGATAGGGAATTTGATCAATGATATTGCCGCTCAAATTTTGGCAGGCAAACTGTACCGTATCCTGCGGATGTTGAGCGGCGAACACCAAATCGCGCATAATGTGTCCCAATCCGATAGCACTCGAAGAGTCGGCACGGATAAGGAGATTCATAGCGCTTGGAGCACTTTGTGCATCAACTCGGCGCGCGTCCAGTCCTCTAACGTATCGATGTCCTGCACCAAATGGCGCGGCAAAACGATCGTTGTCGCCGCATCGGAGAAGATCGCTCTCCCCTCTAGCCATGCGTCCCGCGTCCCCCAGTAGAATTGTCCCACATCGTGATACGCCTCTTCGAGATCTTGTGAGCGCGTTGCGAAATGTTCCGGATAAAACATTTCGATATTTCCCCTCTCGTCACGCTTCACGCCGCGCTGAATCGGAAACGGGAACGTGGTAACAGGAAAAGCGTACTGTTTGTTATGGGTGATAAGGGCGTTATAGGCATCACGTATATCTTCTGAGCGGATAAACGGCGCTGTTGCATAGATACAGCAGGCGTAATCGATAACCGAATCGTTTT